>DAMDCT010000017.1:27241-36127 GCA_032091455.1 Oscillospiraceae bacterium
TTGGGATTTTGCCTTTGTTTTCTTGCCATTTTCATCAACAAGAATAACATTATCGAGGGTATTCTTCAAATTTGCACGATATGAAGCAATATAATCTGTACGAAGTTGTTGTTGTTCTAGCAATTCATTTTCAGAAAGGCTAGTTTCTCGTGATTTCTTTGCTAATTCATTTATCCTATCAAGTTTAGTTTGTTCCATAAAATCTCCTTGTTTATAATTTAATATCTTTCTGATAAATTCTCATTTATTCTCCATTGAGGCGGTTGCCCATTTTCTCCCCAGTATTCGGTTATTTCAACTATTAATTCATCTTTTATATTAAAAAATGAATTTACATACAAACTAATAGTTTTGTTTTCATTAAATATTTTAGCGCATGAAATAACAGTATCTTCACATACAAACATATTCTCTAAATCGACATACCATCTATCTGGATAGCGTTTGTTAAAATTAATATACCTGTCCTTGCCTTTAAATACTTCTCTTGTATTCGGCAAATATATACATGCTTCATCGCTCATTAATTCATTAAGATTATCAAATTCGGCATTGTTTATGCATTCCCAAAATGATATGACTATATTTTTCATCTACACCTCATAAATTTTACTTAAAATATCACTAATAACTTTTTTAGTAAGAACAATATTATGCCCTGATATACAGGTATCAAAATCTAGCTGCTCATATTTTTTAAGTGTATCAATATAAACATCTTTACTACAATCTATATCGGGAATTATATTTTCTAAATCGTCACCAATGTTATCACCAACGAACAATACTTTTTCTTGTTCGTCTAAAACGCTTATGCAATCTATCGTATGCCCTGGTGTATAAATCAATCTTATTTTATCTTCCGGAAAATATAGTTCATTATCAAAAACTAAGATAGGAAGACATAGTGAAACCTCACCAGAACAATATGCCTTGTTCCTTTGTATCATGTAATCCCATTTTGTTTCTATAATTTCTCTACATAATTTGTGCGAAATAATTGTGCAATTTGCAAATGAACTGTTTCCCCAAATATGGTCCCAATGATAATGCGAATTTATAACAACTATTGGTTTATTATCACCTTTTATGTATTCAATAATAGGGGAAACACTTAAAGAACCTAATCCTGTGTCGATAATGTAATTGTGCTTCTCGCCTATAATTAAATATAGATTCAGATTCCACTCTGGTAAAATTTCAGTGAACATTATGCCTCTGTTTTTTATCTTTTGAATAGTCATTACCGTTCCTCCTACAACTATTTATTTACCAAATTGTCACCTCTATATATTAAATAGTTGTCCTATTATAACATATAGATTTGATTAAGGACAAGTTAGTTTGCAAATTTATCTTACAAATCAATTTTCATATACAATACACCTCTGATTTGAAAAATCGTTCTACGAAATAAGTCTTTTTAATTATTTCATCTTTAGAAAAACTCATATTCTCAGGTACAACAACCCACTTATCCTCGACATCATTAAAGCGATGAATAACAGCGATTATTGTGCCTGTAAATGTTTTTACAGGTATGTCTATCCCTAATATATAAACATCTTGCTCGTGACCATCACCAGCAATTATTCCTTCCACATAGCCATAATTAACAGTGTAAAAAATATCTTTTGCTCTGGGATGGTAAGTGCCTAAAGGACGGTCAATGGTTACTGTAACCACTTTGCCGATAATATCATCATATTGTTTCATAATCTAATTGCCCATTCAACAATTGTTTTACTATTTCCATAGCAGATTTTTTATTTTCTTCACTATATTCTTTATTGTTATATTCGGCTAGCCAAACATATGAATCAAGTAAATTGTATATAAGTCTATAAATCTTTTTTCGTGTTTCACTATTTTCACCTTGACTTATATTTGCGCCATAACCTTCAAGGAAGTCATCATTAATCATCCAAGGGCTGGCAAATTCGAAATCAATATCACCAAAAATGGTTCTATCTACGTCAATAATTGCCACCACTTTATAATCGTTATCTACTTGAGAAACCAATACGTTTCCAGCCCATAAATCAGCATGAACTAAATGAGGAGTTTTAATTTCATCTAATAAATCTTTATATTTTTCAAAAACTTCATCAATAAGAGATAGTTCGGATTTTTTATAAATCTCAGTGGTTATAACTTTTGAATTCCATTGAGATATTTCTTCTTTAAGATATTCACTCCAACTTGAAAAGCCAATCCCTTTCACTATTTGAGAAACTCGGCCAAATTGTATATTTGTTATTTTATGTAGCTTTGCTGTGTAAAATCCTGTTTGTTTATAAAGAGAGCTCATTGTTTGCTCTGAAACTTCTAATTCACTTAGCGCAGAACTTGGTATGTAATCAACAAACATATAATCACGATCAATTATTTTTCTAGTCGTATCACATATAACTACGTTAGAACAGGCGACGCCATTATATTTACATAGCTTATAAACATAATCTTCTGCATCCATAAGATTATCTTCAAAAGGTAAAAGCAGATGACGATTAACGGGTCCAATTCTTAAAACTAATTTTCTTTGTGAAGATAAAAGAGTGATAAGATATGTCGTATTAAATAAACCACCAGATAGTAATTTAGCCTCGTATTCATTTCCTATACCAAAGTTATTTTCAATTAAAGATTTAATCTCAACATTGCTTAGCTCATTATAGATACTTGATTGCGTATTCATATAATTCCTCCGTCATTTTGTATTTATATTTTTTAATACTAATTAGATATTACTTTTATATACTCAATTTCCTCTTCATTTTGAGAAACTCTTTTGTAACCGAATTTCTCATATAAATGCTGGTTTCCTACACTGAAAACAGGTGTGGACAATGACCATTCTTTAATCTGTGGATATTCATTTTCAACCAAAGACATGGCACTATAACCATACCCTTTATTTTGAAAATCTGGGTCTATGACAAAATCTTCAAAACGCATTTGAGTTTCGCTAATTGAAATCAGAAAAAATGCTCCAATAATCATGTTATCTTTTAAAATCTTATATGCAATAAATGTATTTGTAATATATATTTGTGAGGAAACTTGATTATATCCTTCAGGTCCACCATCTCTGCCTAAATACGTATTGATTTCTTTATTGAATGCTTTTGTTTTTATATGCGTAATAGTTTCGGCATCCTTAATCTCTGCTCTTTGTATCTCTAACATATAATTCCTCCTAGAATCTACATGATTTGCCTTTTAGCATTATTATACATACTGAAAATTCAAAAAGCAACACAAAAGTTGTTTACAGTTTAGTTATTTACATAGTTCAATGAAAATGGTATTATATATTATGAATAAATATATAAAAGAAAAGGAAGCTTATGATGAAAAAGATTGTAATACGTGTAGTTGCCTTGTTTTTAGTGGCACTTATGCTATTGGGCGGAATTTCTATGATTTTCATGGGATTTTAGTAAATTTCAGTACGTATAAAGAGGAACAGTGTAAATATGAATAATAATTTTAATATAAGATTCGCAACAAAAGAGGACAGTCAAATTATATATGATTTTATAATTGGAATAGCCACATATGAAAAAATGCTTGACCAAGTTGAGGGCAGTGTTGAGCAGGTTTGTGACAGCATATTTAATAAACAACAAGCAGAGGTTATAATTGGTGAAGAAGATGGTGAGCCAGTATCGTTTGCACTGTTTTTTTATAACTACTCAACATTTAAAACTAAAAGAGGACTTTATTTAGAAGATTTATATGTTAATCCAGATAAGCGTGGTAAGGGATATGGTAAGGCTTTATTATTATATTTAGCAAAACTGGCGCATGAGCGTGGATGTGGACGTATGGAATGGTGTTGCCTTGATTGGAATACGCCATCTATTGAGTTTTATAAAAGCTTAGGTGCTAAGCCTATGGATGAATGGACAACTTATAGACTTAATGATAATCAATTAGCTCAAATAGCAAATAAGTAAAAGTTAAAATAAATTAAAAGAAGTGTTTTATGCTTTTTGGCATAGCATATTGACAAATGTGTACGAAAGGATGTTCATATATATGAAAAATCAAGATAATACAAATAACATAAAAAACGGACTTGCAATACCTATGCTCGCAATGCGTGGGCTTGTGTTATTTCCAAATTCAACAATGCATTTTGATGTTGGAAGAGAAAAATCAATACTTGCATTAAAGGCTGCAATGGATACAGACCGCAAGGTGTTTTTAGTCGCACAAGAAGATATTAAACAAGAAAACCCAACAATTGATGATATTTATAGAATAGGCGTAGTAGCCTCAATTAAGCAGCTTTTAAAATCAGATAAGAATACAATAAGAGTACTTGTAGAGGGCGAATATAAAGCACAGCTTGTTGATATTGTTAAGGATAAGCCTTTTTTTATTGCAAATGTAAAGAAAGTTTCAGCCAATAACCGCAAAAAGATAGATGAACAAGAACAACAAGCACTTGTTAGACTTGTTAAAAATGCATATGAACAATATTGCCTAGCACTACCAAACGTACCAAAAGAAATGGTATTGCAGGTATTAGCAGAGGATGAGCCAAACAAAGTATTTTCAGATATTGTATCGAATATTCTTATTGACTATCATCAAAAACAAGAGTTGCTAGAAATGACAAACGTATATAGAGCTCTGGAGTTTTTAGTAGAAATATTGCAACAAGAAATTGAAATATTAGGTTTAGAACAAAACATTTACAATAAAGTTAAACATAATATGGATAAAAACCAGCGCGATTATTATTTGCGTGAACAACTTAAGGTGATTCAAAGAGAGTTAAATGAGGGCGATGATGAAGAAAATGAAATTCGTTCATTGCTTCGTGAAATAGTAATGATCCGAAATATCGATGACTCTACACGTTCAAAACTATTTAATGAGTGTAGAAGACTTGAGAAAATTCCTCCTCAATCTCAAGAAGCAAATGTAATTCGCTCATATTTGGAAGTGTGCTTAGATCTTCCGTTTGATAGTTTTACAAAGGACACATTGGATATTATAAAAGCAAAGAAACAACTAGATCGTGATCATTATGGTTTAGATAAAGTTAAAGAACGTATACTAGAATTACTATCAGTAAGAAAACTAGCACCCGATATAAAAGGACAAATTATCTGCCTTGTAGGGCCTCCTGGTGTGGGAAAGACATCAATTGCATCATCAATTGCAAAGGCTTTAAACCGTCGTTATGTAAGAATTTCACTAGGCGGAGTTCACGATGAATCTGAAATTAGAGGTCATAGAAAAACTTATTTAGGTGCAATGCCAGGTAGAATTATTGCGGCATTAAGACAAGCAAAATCAAATAATCCACTTATTTTGCTTGATGAAATTGATAAAATGGGCAATGACTTTAGGGGTGACCCAGCATCTGCAATGCTTGAGGTTTTAGATAGTGCTCAAAACAATGCGTTTGTTGACCACTATGTTGAAATACCATTTGATTTAAGTAAAGTTTTATTTATTACAACAGCAAATTCAGTTCAAACAATACCTGCACCACTTTTGGACCGTATGGAGATAATTGAACTTTCCAGCTATACAAGAGAAGAAAAATTCAATATTGCAAAAAAACATCTTGTTAGAAAACAGGTTCATAAGCACGGTTTGACATCTAAAACGCTTACATTTAAAGATGAAGCACTATACGATATAATTGATAGTTACACTAGAGAAGCAGGAGTTAGAAAACTTGAACGTGCAATAGGCGCAATATGTAGAAAAACGGCAAAACAGATTGTAAGTGGTGAGTCAACTAAGGTTGTTGCGACTTGTAAAAATATTGAACAGCTTCTGTCACCTCGTAAATATAAAAGGACTAAACCTGAGTCTGAAAATAGAGTCGGAGTTGTAAATGGCTTAGCATGGACTTCTGTTGGCGGAGAAATGCTTGAGATAGAAGTGGCTGTTATGAGCGGAACTGGTAAGGTTAAGCTTACAGGTAGCCTTGGCGACGTTATGAAAGAATCTGCAGAAATTGCAATCAGTTATGTTAGGACAATTGCAGATACGTATAATATTAAGCCTGATTTCTATAAGACTTGCGACATACATATCCATGCACCAGAGGGCGCCGTGCCTAAGGACGGTCCATCAGCAGGTGTAACTATGGTAACTGCGTTAGTATCTGCACTTACAGGCATACCAGTGCGTGGTGACGTTGCAATGACTGGTGAAATATCATTAAGAGGAAGAGTAATGCCAATTGGTGGTTTAAAAGAAAAATCAATGGCAGCTTTTCGTGAACAAAAGTCAGTTGTTATTATTCCAATGGATAATAAACCAGATTTAAATGAGATTGATGAGCAGGTTAAAAATTCAATTACTTTTGTGCCTGTAAAAAATATTAGTGATGTTTTAGATATAGCACTCGCTAAAAATGACAATACTATTGATAATGAAATTAGCAGTATTTGGTGTGAGCAAGTAGAAAATAAAAATATTACAGCGATAATGTAACAAAGATAAGGAGCAAGTCATGAATTTCAATAAGGCTCAATTCAAAATATCCTATGGTATTTCCAAACAAATACCTGTTTCAGACAAACTTGAAATTGCATTTGCAGGGCGTTCGAACGTTGGAAAGTCATCTGCTATAAATAAAATATTTAATCGCAAAAGCCTTGCAAGAGTGAGTTGTGTTCCTGGGAAGACTGCAACGATTAACTTTTACTCTGTTGAGGATATAAATTTTGTTGACTTACCGGGGTATGGATATGCAAAGGTGTCAAAATCAGAAAAACACCGTTGGTCAGAACTAATCGAAGGCTATTTTAACCAAGATAGAAATATTGGAGTTGTAATCCAACTAGTAGATATGCGTCATCCTGCAACTCAACTTGATGTGGATATGATGGAGTTTATGATTGACAGAGAAATTCCATTTATAGTAGTGCTGACGAAATCGGATAAACTAAATAAAACCCAAACTAAAAATAGACTTGATTTAATAAGGACAGAAATTCCTTATGGTGACCAAATTACAGTTATTCCATTCTCAAGCGAAACAGGTGAAGGTGTAGAGGCAATTAAAACAATTATTGAAGAACTAGTAGAGGAAAGCCGTAAGCAAGCCGAATTGGAAGAACAAGAGGAACAAGACAATGATGTAGATATATGTACAGATGAACCTGTACTATAGATAAATTGATGGTGTAAAAATAAAGATAGGGGACAAGTTTTGTATGGTTACGCTACGCAAAATTAACGCAAAACACTAGTCCGTACGAAAGGGATAGTTTATAGTATGTATATTAGTGAAAATTTAGGTACAAATCAAAATGGGCATTTAACAATTGGCGGAATGGATACAGTGGAACTTGCAAAAGAATATGGCACACCGCTTTATGTTATGGATGAGAGTAAAATAAGAAAAAGCTGTGATATGTATAAAACTTCAATTGATAAGTTTTATGACGGAAAAGGACTAGTATGTTATGCAAGTAAAGCATTTAGTTGTAAGCAAATATATAGAATTGCTTTACAACAGGGAATAGGTGTTGACGTTGTTTCACAAGGGGAATTATACACTGCAATGAGCGTTGGCTTTGACCCAACTAAAATATGCTATCACGGTAATAACAAAACGCGTCAAGAGCTTGTTTATGCACTTGAATGCGGAGTCGATAGAATTGTGGTAGACTCAATAGCAGAACTTTCTATGTTAGATGAAATTGCAGGTGAAATGGACGTAAATGCAGGCATATTGTTTAGACTTTCCCCTGGTATAGATGCACATACGCACGATTTTGTTCAAACAGGTAAAATTGACTCTAAGTTTGGTTTTGCAATAGAACTAGGCACAGCAATGGAAGTAGTTAAACTTGCGATTAAAAAACCAAATATCACATTAAGAGGTGTACATTGCCACATTGGTTCACAAATATTTGATTTAGACCCATTTGAACTTGCTGCAAAAGTTATGTTGCAGTTTATAGCTGATGTTAAAAATGAAACTGGCTATGAGATTGAGGAGCTTAACCTTGGTGGAGGTTTTGGAATCAAATATACAAATCAAGATGACCCAGTAGAGTATGACAGCTATATGGAAAGCGTATCAGCCGTAGTGAAACAGACTGCACAAGAACTAGGCGTAAAGCTACCGTTCATTATAATCGAGCCTGGACGCTCTATAGTGGGCTCTGCTGGCATTACCCTATATGAGATAGGTAATGTAAAGGAAATCAAGGATATACGCACATACGTTTCAATTGACGGCGGTATGACTGATAATATTCGTTATGCACTTTATGGCGCTGAATATGACTTTGTAGTGGCAAATAAAGCAAATGAGCCAAAGACACAACTTGTTACTATTGCAGGACGTTGCTGTGAAAGTGGAGATTTGCTAGCAAAAGACACTATGATACAACAATGTGAACCAGGAGATATTTTAGCAACACTTGCAACTGGTGCATATAATTACTCAATGTCATCAAATTATAATAGAACTTTAAAGCCTGCTATTGTATTTATCAAGGATAAAAAGTCATATATTGGTGTTAAAAGGGAAACTTTAGAGGATATTATTAGAAACGATATATAAAAAATTATAGTGCATATAATTAATATAATTTTTATAAATTTATTTTCCCCATTTATGTTTGAACGTTTTACATAAATGGGGAAATTTTATAAATGATAACTAATGCATTTCTACGTTTTCGACAAAAAGAGTATATCTTATTGAATACTTTTGTAAAATGGGCGAAACCGAAAAAAAGTTAGCGAAAAAAACAATAAAAGTGTTGACTTTTTAAGCTGTATGGTGTAAGATATAAAAGTCGCTGGAGGACATCACAATGTTGGACAGCACACTGTGTGGGAGCATAGCTCAGCTGGGAGAGCATCTGCCTTACAAGCAGAGGGTCACAG
>DAMDCT010000018.1:0-903 GCA_032091455.1 Oscillospiraceae bacterium
AATAACATCAATCCTTGCTTCCATCAGCTCTTTTTCCTCTACTAGCAATTCTTTTTGTGTTTTAGATACAGTTGAATTTGTAATGAAGTTTCTTCCAAATCCCCTTCGACATCCTAATCCTAGTCCTAGTAATCCAACGCCTAACCCTAGTCCATATTTTGCAACTTTTGTACCTTTTGCCGTAGTGCAAAATCCCAAACCTCTTCCGTCAATTGCTCCACGTCCTAATGGGCCTGTTCCATCTCCTCTTGGCATGAGCAAAACCTCCTTTTAATTATGGGCATATGTCCTTAATAATTATTATAGCACGTTTAAAACATATGTCAATAACTATTTTGTGATTAATTTTAAAAATTACACAGTTTAATCTATTACATTTTGTTGAATTATAAATATAATTTATACAATATACATTTATACGCATAAACATGTTGATAATTATATTAATTTACAGTATAATAATGGTTACTAAAATAATTATAAGAAGGTGAACAATTTGAAACCATATTTATATATAGGAAAAATGAGAATAATTACTGCATTAACCTATAGGTTTGATGTAATTTCAACTATTTTGATTCAATGCTTGATTATGATTGCCAATTCATTTTTTTGGGTTGCCGCATATGGAAGTAGAGAGTCTGCAATTGGCACCTCGAGGTCACAAATGCTCACATATATTATCCTATCCGCAATATTAGCGTGTATGTTTACAATTAGTGTTGAACATAGGGTTGCAAACAGCATACGAGAAGGCAAAGTTGCCGTTGATATGATTAAACCTGTCAATACTTTTGGAATGTATTTGGCTGAGGATCTTGGCAGTCTTATAGTTACATTTTTCTTAAATGTTATACCTCTTTTAATTATTGCTTGGCTGTTTATTCAAGCACCTATCCCCTT
>DAMDCT010000018.1:913-10250 GCA_032091455.1 Oscillospiraceae bacterium
GTCCACTATTACATATTAAATCTATACTTATTCGTATTTTATCTGGAAGTGTTGTCCCGCTTTGGTTTTTTCCAGAATGGATGCAAGCAATTTTACGGTTTCTTCCGTTCATGTATATTTACCAACTTCCACTAAGTATTTATATAGGCAAAATTTCAATTCATGAAATGGCTTGGGAACTAAGTATTCAAGTAGTTTGGATATTTATTTTATATGGACTTTTCAAAGTTATTCAAAACAAGATCAAATCAAATGTACTGGTACAGGGAGGGTAAGACGTGATGTTAAAAACAATAAAGCACTACACCCTTGTAGGTTTGCATTTCATTAAACTATCAATTTGTGAGATGATGGAATATCCTATGAATTTAATGGGATGGCTTTTAGGGAATCCATTAAACTGCTTGCTTAGTATTGCAACCATTCAATTTGTAGTTGCAGAATTTGGAACATTAAATGGTTGGGAATTTAATGAGTTGGCATTTTTATATGGGCTTGCTATGATGAGTCACGGCTTTTCTATAGTTTTGTTTATCCAAACATGGTACATGGGCAGCCTTTTACTTCATGGTGAATTTGATATTTTCATGCTTCGTCCGTTAAATGTGTTATTTCAGTTTTTATTTTTACGGTTCAACTTAATTGGCGTGACTGATTTAATTCCTGGGACAATTATTTTTATATATGGTTGTCAAAAGATACATTTTCAATGGACACTGCAAAGCACCCTTGCGATTATTGCTGTATTAATAGGTGCTACATTAATACGTGGTGCACTATTTTTATTCACTGGTTCATTTGCATTTTGGACAAAAAGTAACAATCAATTTTCTGATTTAAATGGTACAATGCTTGCTCAAACTACGTTATATCCACTTTCAATGTATCCAACTATCATTCAAGCTATATTTACTTTTATTATTCCACTTGGATTTATAAGCTTTTACCCTGCAAGTGATATACTTGGAAAAACAAGTCAATTCACATTTTTTAATGGAGCTATCTGGTTGACTTTATTTGTGGGAATATTAGTATTCTGGATTGCGACAAGATTGTTTAACCATGGTTTAAAGCGATATGAAAGTGCTGGCTCATAATATAAAATTAAATAATGCAAGAAAGGTAGTGAATATATGACTATCATTGAAGTGAATAATCTTTGTAAAACTTATAAAACTGTAAAAAAAGAAAAAGGATTAAAGGGTGCTTTTAAAAACTTAATACATAAGCAAACTAAAATGTTAAAAGCGGTAGATGACATTAGTTTTCAGATAAATGAAGGTGAAATAGTTGGCTTTATCGGTCCAAATGGTGCAGGAAAAAGCACAACCGTAAAAATGCTTTCTGGCATTCTTACTCCTACTTCTGGTGAAATCTTAATCAATGATTTATCTCCTCAGAAAAATCGGAAAGAGGTTGTAAAAGATTTGGGTGTAGTTTTTGGTCAAAGAAGTCAGCTCTACTGGGATTTGCGTCTTGGTGAAAGTTTTGAACTTTTAAAAAGGATATATCAGATTGATGAGCAAAAATACAAAGATAATTTGTTATTGATGAATGATATACTAAAAATCAATGACTTCATAGACACACCAGTTCGTCAGCTTTCATTAGGGCAACGAATTAGAGGCGATTTAGCGGCATCAATGCTCCATTCTCCACCAATACTATTTTTAGATGAGCCAACCATTGGATTGGATGTTGAAGCAAAATATGCAATTCGTAAATTCATTAAGGAAATTAATGCTGTAAAGAAAACAACTATTATTCTAACAACACATGATCTTGGAGATATTCAAGAATTGTGTTCTCGATTGATGATAATTAACAATGGTGTTATTATTGAAGATGGTTCACTAAATGATTTAATCAAGCGCATTGCACCATATCAGAATTTAACTGTAGATTTTTATGAAGACTCGCCTAACATAACTCACCCACAAGCTAATATTGTTAAAAGTGAGGGTGCAAGAATAACATTTCAGTTTGACAAAGCTCAAATAACGGTAGCAAAATTAATAGAAGATATTTCAGCACAAATAGCAATTATGGATTTCAGTTTGGAAGAAACAAAAATTGATGACGTAATCCGTCTTGCTTATAAAGGCGAATAATTCAGAAAATACATAACAAATACATAACCAAAGGATAGCTTGCAAAATAAACAAGCTATCCTTTAAACTACAAAGACATTTTTATTTTCCTCTTGTTCCTATACCATGTATACCAAAAAAGCTTCCTAATGTTTTTAAATCAAATATATTTTAAATAAAACTTAATTTATTTTCAATCACTAATACGTTACCTTACATATAATAGATAGAGTTTATAGCCATAACGACTGGCTACTCTCTATTATTGGAAGGAGACGAAGTAATGACTAAGGAAGAATCACATTCCGCATATAAAATATCTTTTCAGAGCATTATTGTTAATTTATTTCTATTCTCTTTTAAAGGTCTATTTGGATTTTTAATTTCTTCATCAAGTTTGATTTCTGATGCAATACATTCGCTTACAGATATTTTTAGCACTTTGGTGGTTTTGCTTGGCATTAAACTATCCAATAAGCCATCAGATAAAAGTCATCCATACGGTCATGAAAAAATAGAATGCGTAATTGCATTTTTATTAGGTGTTATGCTTTTTATGATTGGGGGATTTATTGGATGGGATGGTATTAAAAAGTTACTGCATACTAGCACTGTTATTCCTGTCCCTTCACTACTTAACACCTCAGCTATTATTGTTGCATTCATATCTATAGTATCCAAAGAATGGATGTATCACTTTACCATTAAATGCGCCAAAAAAATAAATTCATCATCTATGGCTGCAGATGCATGGCATCATCGTTCTGATGCATTATCTTCTGTAGGTAGCTTAATAGGTGTAATTGGAATTCGACTAGGCTTTCCTGTTATAGATTCTATCGCTTGTCTTATAATTTCTGTATTTATTTTCAAAGCCGCTTTTGATATTTGTAAAGATGCTTGCGCAAAAATAATTGATACTTCTAGTTCACCACAAATTATGAAAACTATAGAGCAGATTGCAAAGAAAAATAATGAAGTATTAACCGTTGATGTTATTAAGTCACGTCAATATGGTTCAAAAATGTATATAGACTTAGAGATAACATTGGATAAAGACATTAGTTTTGAGCATTCTCATGAAGTTGCTCATTTGATTCACGATGAAATTGAAGATAGTGTTATGGAAATTAAGCATTGCATGATTCATGTAAATCCATCAGCACTTATTAACCATCATCATATATAATCTATATTGATGTTAGTTTGCGACTTTAAGAGGTATTGGAAACTGTTGTTTTCGATACCTCTTTGATGTATTTACAAAGAAACCAGTATATAGGAGTATTTGTAGAAGAAGGAACGTTCTTATTAAATTTACAATTATATTTCCAAATTTATCTTGATATGTGAGGTTTGTCGTGATAAACTAATTGTAATAGGTTTGTTTAAACAAACTAGACAGGAGGTAATTGTAATGGAAAACTTTAAGTTGTTTGATGCTGAATTCAAATTTATAAGCATCATTTGGGATCGTGAACCCATAAACTCGACAGAACTTTCAAAAATATGTTTGGAAGAGTTGGGTTGGAAAAAGCCCACAACATACAATATGATACGCAAATTATCAGAGCGTGGTATTTTGGAAAGCAAAAACGCTACCGTAAAAGCACTTATAAAGAAAGAACAAGTGCAAAAATTCGAAAGTGAAATGCTTGTAGAAAAGGCTTTTGATGGATCATTACCAGCTTTTATAGCAACATTTTTAAAAGACAAAAAGCTGTCACACGCAGAAGCACTTAAACTCAAAAAAATGATTGAAGAGGCAACAAAATGACAAATTTATTTACAACAATTCTTAATATGAGTATTACGGCAAGCTATGTGGCATTAGCAATTATTTTTGTTAGATTACTCCTAAAAAAAGCACCAAAGATTTTTTCGTACGCACTTTGGGGTGTATTGTTGTTGCGTTTGATTTGTCCGTTCTCGTTTGAAAGTGGATTAAGCCTACTTCTCCCTAAAAAAGTTATTACATCACAAGGTATTACTAACTCACATAGCCATCAGATTATTAACGCAGTTGATGGCTTAAAAAACACTGTAAATAATGTGGCTAATTCAGACATACCAACAGTAAAAGCAGTGACTAATAATAACTCAATGGAGATTATTATGAAAATAGCAGGTGCAGTTTGGCTTTTTGGGATAATTGTTTTGCTTATATATGGTTTTGTATCTTATTTTAAGCTAAGGTATAAACTTTCAACAGCAACAATTGTAAACGGTAATATCTTTGAAACCGACCGAATTAAAACGCCTTTTGTTTTAGGGGTTATTAAACCGAAAATATATTTACCAACTTTTCTTGAGCGAGAAGAGCTAAACTACATTATAAAGCACGAGCAAACACATATTAAACGTCTTGACTATCTAATAAAGCCATTTGCTTTTCTCGCAATTATTCTACATTGGTTTAATCCCTTAATGTGGATTTGCTATTTTCTTATGGTCAAGGATTTAGAAATGTCTAGTGATGAAAGTGTTATGAAAAAAAATAATAGTGATATTAGAACATGTTATTCTAATTCTCTACTCTCTCTTTCTATAAAACAAAGTGGACTATTAATCCCATTAGCGTTTGGCGAAAACAATGCAAAAAAACGAATTAAGAATGTATTAAATTATAAAAAGCCTGCGATTTGGGTTATTCTGGTTGGAATTATAGTTGTGGCATCAGTTTGGATAGGATTTATGTTAAATCCACGGTCAGCTGATAATAAATTAATTAATTATAAAGGTAGTTATACAACCCAAAACTCAGTGAATACCTCATCAGAAAATAATACTATTCCAACTAATTCAAATCAAATAGCTAAAGATGTTATTGTAAAAGAACTTGTGTTTTCAGCAAATGATTCAAACAAAATTAAAAATTTAACAGTCAATTGGATTATGGGAAATGTAAAAGTATTAAAAACGAATTCAAAAGAAATAAAAATCGTTGAAAAAGGTTATAAACAGCCTGATAACGATAAAAAGTTTTCTCATAAAATAAGCTTTGAAAAGCTTGAAATCAATGATAATAACAGTATTGATTTTTCTAATAGGGTTGATGAAAATCAAAGAAAAAACAATGAATTAGATTTAGAAATATTTTTACCTGAAAAAGAATACAAGTCCTTTTCATACAATTCTGTTAACGCAGAGTATGCCATATCGAATTTAGCGATAAATAAAATATCAGGTGAAACGACAAATGGCAGTTTGATTCTGCGAGGTATGAAAGTAGTCGACTTAATTGCAACATCTGTCAACGGTTGTTTCAATATAAATGATACAATTGTAGAAAAGATCTTTAATTTAAACGCAACAAATGCAGAAGTAATTGTTGATTATAAAAAAGTACCCGATAATTTAAACGTAAAAGTAGTAAATGGAGAGATATTATTGACTATTCCAGAAAACGATGGATTTAAACTAAAAAAGGATAACGGAGGTTTTGTAATAATGAATAGTGACTTTTCTCTTCAAACTGTTGGAGATGATTATGTATACAAGAATGGGCAGAAACGCTTTAACTTGTCATGTGTTAATGGTTTAATTTCTATTTCTCGCTCTAAAATAGTTTTGTAAAGTTAAAATTGCTGTCTACACGAAAGGGATGTCAATAGTTATGAATAATCATTATTCTAAAATAAACATAAGTATAATATTAATGTCGTTAATATGCATCTTATCAATAACGGCTTGTCAAGTTAAGGTTAATAATTCTGACAAACAAAAAAGCATTAAGTCTGTTGTCGCAGACAATAGTGATAAAATAAGTAATATGCAGTCTTTAGTTGGTACATGGAAAGCAAAATTGGATGGAGATAAGCCTTGGGATTTTATAATTGATATTGTTTATACACCTAATGAAAGTAAACTCTTATTGTCTTCTAATTTTCATAAATTTCATTATTTACCGCTTGACTCTACGATTAAAGATAATTGTCTTGAATTTTTTATGAACGACGTAGAACACCGTATGACATTTAACTTAAAAAAAACAGACAGCAAAATACTTTCAGGCACACTTAAACAATATGATAAAATAATAAATATTAACTTTAATAAAATCTCAGAAACGCCAACTGATAATAACTATTATGTGGATTTTGAAAGAGTGTCTCCTGAACAGCGAATAAGTCAGCTCAAGGAACATGCTGAATATGCAGATGATTCCACAACAATCCCATTCACATATAAATTAAATGAGGGTAATCTTTATAAAGATATCATTAATAAATATAAGATTAATGATGAGGTAAAGGGTAAAACCGATGTTGAATTAATGGTTGCGTTACTTAATGTAGTATGTGATAATTTCCCCCATAATGGCAATTCTAAAATGCCTGAAAAAAGAGATTTAATATCCGTAGTTAATTATGCTAAAGAGAATTTAGAAGGTGTTAATTGCAGGCTTCTTTCAATTATTTTATCAGAACTATGTAGAGCGTATGGAGTCCCGGCTAAACATATTTCATGTTTGCCAAAAGAAGATCCTTGTGATGAATGTCATGTAGTTGTTCATGCATATTCAGAAAATCTAGGACAATGGATTATGCTTGACCCAACATTTAGATTGATTTTAAAAAACGAGAAAAACGAGTATGTAAATCTTTCAATGTTACGAAATAGCTTAATTAATGATTTGAAGATAATCCCTAATGAAAATGCTGGACATAACGGCTCACCTTTTAGTGTGGATGATTATAGGTCATATATGACAAAGAATACATTTAGATTTTCGTGTGCCACTGATTATTATTTTGGAGCAGAAGAAGGCTATAAAAAGAATGTTGCAAATATGCTAATCCCTAAAAATTATACCCAAAGCAAAAAAGAACGAATAACTACATCCCCTAGAGCTTTCTGGGCAAAACCCTAACATTATTAGTACAAATGCACCACTACAGAATATAATAGAAAATATAATAGAAATTAATAATAAACAAACATTTTATTACTTTTAAATGATATACTCACAATTTTTTATAATATTAATATCAAGTTTCTTACATATCTAATTGGTTTAATAACCAGTGAGATTTTTCAATTTAAATTAACAGAAAATGCCGACTGAAAACTCAGTCGGCACGTTCTTTGTTGTATAGAATAAAGTGTTAATTTTGCTCTTTTTTCTTTTTGCTAGCAACTAGGTATCCTACGCATAATACAACTGCCATAGCAATTGGACGTATAGGAGTTGCATCACTTGTTTGTGGGTTCTTTACGCCTGTTGTTGGTTTTGTTGGAACCGGTTTAACAATAGGTTTAACGATTGCTGTTTTTGTTAAAATATAGTCTGAGCAATGATTAATTGCTACAGTTGCGTAGCCATCTTCCACAATTATTCCGTCTGCTATTTTCTCCATTTGTCCTTTAGTTTCATTGAAATAATAGAAGAATAATTTATCGCCATTTGCGAACTTATCGCCAACATAAACTTTTACTTGTGTATTTGTTGGTAAATTTCCACTATGACTGAATGATAAAACTAAGCCGTTTTCGTTGTTTGCCGCTTTTTGGATATTTGCGTTTGTTTTCATTTCAGACACTTTTAATTCTAGGTTGATGTCTTTAATGTCCTTTACATTCTTACCATCAATTGTCCATGAATATTGTAGTTTACCTTTTGCATCAACAACGTTAAAAGTAATAGCTGTCTTTTGTTCTTTTGCAGCTTTTATAATATCTTTGCTGATTGATTCTGGTTTAGTTAAGTCAATAGATATATTAACTGTACCATTGTTGATCAGGTCAACTGTTTTCTCAGTAAAAGTTTTTTCTACTTGAGGAGTTGATGGGGTTGATGGGGTCGTTGGAGTTGTTGGTTTTTTAACTAGATGATTTATTGCGCTTTCTAATGCATCTTTTGCTTCATCTACTTTATATTGGTATGCGTCTGGGTCATCAATTACTGCTTTTGCAGCATCTAATGTTTCTTTAAATATAGCCCATGAATTAGCTGTGTAATCAGCTTCATTTCTAACTATATTATCAGTATACATTTTTTCTAATTCGACTTTCATATCCAAACGAATTATAAACCACAAAGCAAAATTCAACTTGTGATAAGCAATAGAAAATTCATCTTCAGTTACGTTATCACGATCAATAACAACCTTTGCTTCATCTAAAGCTGTTTGGAATTTATTCCAAGAATCAGCTGTGTAATCTGCCTCATTCAAGTCTTTATATTCATTATAATAAGACTCTAATTTATTTCTATCAGCATAGTATACTAAAATACCGCTAGAATAACTTAATGTTTTTCTTGCAATAGAAATTTCATCTTCAGTCGCATTTTCATTATCAAGTACTTGTTTAGCTTGATCTAATGCTAATTTAAATTGAGCCCATGAAGATTTAGTGAATTCTGATTCATTTAATTCACTACCACCATTATAGGCTTTTAATAAATCATTTCTAGACGAAATGTATACTAAATTATCCGATGAAGAATCCAAATTATTATACGCAACTAGAATATCTTCATAAGTTACATTTTCAGTATCAAGTACACCTTTTGCAGCATCTAACATAGCAATAAAATTACTCCATGATGTTTGCGTATATATTCCCTTTATATAGTAATCTTTAGCAAAATCATAAAGACCTTGTAATTGTGCCTTGTTTCCAATTAAGCCTTTAATTGATGTGTCTAATGCTGTACATGCTTCTTTGATTTGTTCGGTAGTTACATCAACATTATCAACAACAGTTTTTGCATTATCTAATGCTGTTTTAAATACCTGCCATGATGATTCTGTGTAATTTATATCAACTTTATCTTTGTTTGCATTATATAGTGCTTCTAATCCAGTCTTATCACCACGTAATACTAATCCTTTTATTGCTGAATCCAAATTATTGTATACAGTTGTAAGTGTTGCAACTGTAACATTTGTACTTCCGATTGCACTTTTTGCAGTAGCTAAAGCATTCTTAAAGATTGACCAAGAAGCAGCAGTATATGCTATTTCTGGTTTATCTTTATTTGCATCATAGAAAATTGTCAATGGTGCCTTATCTGGTACAAACTTCATTGTTATAACAGCATCTTTAGTTGGCATTACAAAAGTATTACCAGTTATAGCAACATCGTTTACCTTAACTGAGTTTGTATCAAAAACATATCCTGTGTCAGGATTAGTGCTAAATGCTACTATTTCGCCCTCTTTTGCTGTTTCACTAACTATTACACTACCATTTTTGATATTTGCAACAGTTATGTTATGTGATAGATTTGGTGTAAACTT
>DAMDCT010000018.1:10260-25077 GCA_032091455.1 Oscillospiraceae bacterium
CTATAATAGAAGTTTCAAAATCAAATTCATTTGTAAGTTCTTCTTCAGCATACCATCCAACAAATGTGTATCCTGGTTTTATTGGATTAGTTGGTTTTAATAATTTTTCTCCTTCATAAAGCTTTGCATTAGGCAATTTTGTGTTTACAAAGGTTACTTGTAAGGGTTCCTCAAAATCAACCCATGTGCTTGATTTTTTTGTTTTATCGAAGTTTGAAGTAACTTTAACTTGTATATAACCTGCTGTTTCATCAGCAGCAACTGTTAACAAACCATTTTGATCGATTTGAGTATTTACACTCTTGTTATATCCAATTGACCATGTAACAGTCTTATCTGCTCCACCATAAGTATCAATTGCAACAGTAAATTGTTGTTGCTTACCAATTCTCATATTTACATTTTGTGGTGATAAAGAAATGCTATTTACTCTTGGAATAGGGTTTATTAATTTTATTATTTTTTCGGCAAATTTAGTTTGGTCTACTGTTGAAGTTGCCTTAATTGTGATTTGTTCAGCAGTTTCATGCTCACTAACCATTAACAATCCATTATTGATTATTGTTTCTGGATCATTTGCATTTTCAACAGTCCACAATACTGTGGTAGCAGCATTATTTTTCACAACTACATTTGCAGTAAATTGTTTCGTTAAACCTTTTTCAATTTGTTCTACTTGATCTGGAATACTAACACTAATAATTTTTGGTGTTATTTCGCTTACAACTAATACTTTTGCAGTTGCTGATTTCGTACTATCAAATGTTGAAGTAGCTTTAACTGTAATGATTCCATCAAGTACTTCATCAGCGGCAATATTTAATATGCCATCTGGTGTAATAGTAGTACTAGTGCTTGCATTTCCATAAATTTCCCATATAACAGTTTCATCTGCTTCACCTGCAACACTTACATTAGCTTTAAATGTTACTTGAGTGCCTATTTTTCCGTCAATATCATTTGGAGAAATTGCTACAGAATTAACTTTTTGATCCCCTTTTAATACTAACCTTGTAACTGAATCATCAAGCTTAATTCTCATTTTCTCAACTTCAAGAGCTGTATATTTTGCATCACTACTGATAGCAGCTTTTGTTTCAGTTAACGCAGAAGTGAAACGTGTAAAGCTACTTATGGAGTATACATCAGCTGTGAATTTTGCTTCATATTCAGCACATACTTCTTTCATTCTTGCTAGATTTGCAATACTACGTAAAGCTGCCGCTTTTTGTTCAAGGGTTGCTCTCTTAACCTCTGCATCGCCTGCTTTTGCATCTGTTCCAATTATGCCTTTAACAGCTGTTAAAGCGCTTGAGAATGAAGCCCAAGTATCAGGCATATATTTAGATTCCTGTAGTCCATCATAACGACTTACTAAATCTTTTAGTGATGCTTGATCTGCATTTAATTCGTTAGTTGGACCATAGGTATACTCCAATCGCCCTGAGTCTAGTTTTCCTGATTGCTTTAATTCGTAGTAGATTTTCCCACCATCTTTAGATAGAGGAACTCTCTCTTGACGAATAAAATCTTCTCCTTCTTGTACTGGACGAGCGTGTAAAATTGGTGATTTTGAATCAGCAGATTCGTAAATCTTCATTGTTGTTCCAACATCTAAACCTACAAGAGTAAATACACCATATTTGCTACGTGTTTGATTGCCCTTTAAAGAATGTTCAAGTTTAATAGAAGTTGGCGTTTTAATTGCGTTTCCTGTTCCAGGAGCATATTCAACACTGTAACGTAAACTTACCATACCATTTTGTTGTGTTGTATAGTATAATCTGCCTCCTTCAGGTTTTAATGTTAAGTTTGTAAATTCTACTACACCACGATTACGTTGTTTGTAAACTTCGTTTGGTTGTATAGCTTTAGCTTGTGTAATAGGTGTTTCAGCTGTTAAGCTATCGTAAATTTTTACAACACCTGTATCTTCTGCTACGGAGCCTGTACTCCCAATAGGCATAGAAACATTATTAATAATAACTGTATCTGTTGCACCTGTTTTATTTGAGACAGTTACATTACGTTCAAGTAACGCAGGTGAATGAGGATAAAATGCATTTTTATAAAGCTCAAATTCGTAAATACGAATTGCACGCCATGGACAGCTGCAGTTATCTGTAACATTTAGTTTAATATATCGAGCTTTTATTGGAGTAGATAAAATACGATCTGTAACATTTTGCTTATTGTTTGTCACATCATCTGCTTTTGTGTAACTTAACCCTGTTACACGTGATTTGCTTGCTGGGTCTTGTGGATTAAGTATTGGTTGTTGGTCATCTGGTGCATACTGCAAATTAAATGCAACTGTATTAAAGTCAACACCCTCACCAGCACCATCCACATTTGCATGTTTGACTACCCAACGACTAATGTCACAATCTTTGCCTAAATCTAAGTAAGCTGATGCATTACCGCTTGTTGAACACCATTTACTGTTTGGAATAACACCATCATTGATTTTGTCAATTTTTCCACCTGGATCAAAACTGCCATCATCTACTGCTGGAACTTTAAATGCAAGGTTTTCTCCCTCAACTCCAGGATCCTCAAAACCATTTGTAGCTGTTGGCCATCTAAAGTTCAGTTTTTGTGTTCCACCTTTTGTTCCATTCGCACTATATGATGTAATTTCAAAATCAAAAGCAGTTTCTGAACCATCTTTATTGAATTTACCTAAATAAAATGCATCACTTGGTGTCGCACCAAAAAATTCTTTTTTACCATCAGGATGAACACGGTGTATTGTGTATAGTGATGTATTTTTAGCTTTTTCCCAATAAACTCTAGCTTCTGCAGTTGAATCGTTAATATATATTGATTCATCAAGGGTAATTTTACTTGCTGCTGCTGGAGCTGTATCATTTGTTGTAAATGCCATGCGTCCAACATTCATTGAGTAGTCAGATACTCCAATTTCAGATTCATATTTTAATGAAATTGCAATTGCTTTTTTACCTGCATCATCGCTTAGACTAACTGTAGAAGTTGTCCATTCGCCATTTGCAGTTACATCTACTGGATAATATTTAAAATTATCTTCTGAATAATCAGCACCATAGCAGAGACCAATTGACATTTTAACACCATCTTTTGGTGCTTTATATGTTATACTAGCCTTTGAAGTTGCTTTGATATCTAATTTAGAACTATAAAGTCTAATTGTATTTGGCTTAGCCGCATCAAGGTTACCGGATACTTTAAGTGAAGTTCCGCCCCACCATGCTGTTGCATAGTCAATAATTGGAGTTAACTTAGAACCTTCACTATCAACAATCCATCTCCATGTTGGCATTATGTCAGTTAGTGAACGATTATACCAACCTGTTTGTTTACCTGTTGCTACACCATTTTCATAAAATTTATGGCCATTGCCTGCTGTAAAATGTGTTACAAATTCATCACCAATAATTGGAGTTTGGTCAGCAATTAAACTAGAAAAACCACAAAATTGAGTTTTACCTGATTTGCGTTCTGTGTTACGAGGATCATTTTTAGGACCTGTCCATAGACTAGGATCAACACGATTCATAAAATCCTCAATGCTATTAGAACTTATCAATGTTGAACCTGGGCCTAAGATTCCTAAAGAAACTTTTAGTTTATTATCATTACCTATTAAACTATCTACAGCTCCACCCTTATCGGTATAAGGGAAGTTTTCCCAAGAAGCATGTATATCAAATGGGCTTCTTCCATTTGCTTTAGCTGCTGCAATTGTACCATCAATGCCGCCCCAGCTCATATCAAGCCACCATTCGTCATTGATTCTCGTATCTCCATCCTGCAACCAGTTTTTCACACTACTGTCATTTAGAGAACCTGAGCCGTTATACCAGCTCATTACAAATCCATCAGGTTTAATTATTTGCACATAAGCTAACATTTCTTTGAATCTAGCCATCGCTTCAGCTGTTGAACCAGATTCTTGGTTGAATATATATCCATCAAAGCCATAGTATTGTGCAACCTCAATCAATTTATCTGCTGCTGGAAATGTTCCGTCAGCTTTTTTTTCAGTTAGCTCATCAATAAACTGATTACCATATGTTGAGTCGCCCCAAGGAATAAAAATAGTACCAGTTGCTTTTACACCATTTCTATGTGATGAGTCAATATGTTCTGGTGTTGGTACAGCAATTGGTCCTTCTGCTCCTGAACCACCCCAATAGTTGTAGTTATCAACATATTGAAAGTTTGTAAATGCATATGAATATGCTTCATTTCCACCCTGTGATGGTCCTTGGCTTGCACGTGCACTTGTTCCACCTAAAGGCATAACTTTAGCATCACGAGAAGCATTCGGATTTACATTTGGTCCCATCCATCTCTTTTGTAGTGGAATTGAACCCCTGTTATAACGAGCATCTGGGTCATTGTCTGGTGTCCAGTTTTTTAGCTCATCTACCAAGAAACAAGCTCCATATGGTTGCAATGTTTCATTTTCATGGTAATACTCATTGGAAATTGGCAAATCTTCTGGCCAATAGCCTAATGCCGCCTGTATAGGTTTTGCTAAAAATGTGGCAGTCGAAAGAACTATTGCACCAGATAGTAAACAAGACGTTACCTTTTTTATTGCTTCTTTTTTCTTCATCTAATCTTCTCCTTTTGTTTTAGTAACATAATACATGTGCAAAATAAATACACTATTATGTAAACATTATTTATATTATAATTTAAATATTGTAACAATTTCTACACAAAAAAAGGTATATTGTAGTATAAAAACGTAAGATTTTATAAAAAAATAATTGATTTAAGTGAAATTATATGTAATATATATATTGTAATTACAATTTATTTTACAAGGAGTTAATATTATTTTTGAATTTCTAAAGATTAAAGTATTTAAGCGAAACTTTATATTCTATATATGCCTAATTTTTTTAATGTCGATTATATTATCAATTATTGTAGGGACTTGGATGCTAAACAACTACATCTCAATACATCGAGATTCTTCTTTAAATGCCTTTAAACGAATTGAACAAAGTGTGGATAACACGATAGATAGCATTGAGTCTTATGTAGAAAGTGTCTATTCCAATGAAAAGCTTTTAAATGATTTTCTATTCTACTTTGGTAATAACCCAGAGAAATATTTTACAAAAAGATTACTCAATTCTAAACAAGATGAATACCAGACATCCTTTATAAAAGATTGCAAGAATTATGTTAATAGAAATAATAATATAATTCTTCAAATTAGTTTCTTTAGTTATAGAAATGTCAATTTGATTAAATTCAACAAAGACGGTAGCACTGATTTCAAATTCAGTATAGACCCCATACAAGTAAATTATAGTAATCAAACCATTCCATATACTTTTATGTATACAAAAGAGTTGCCTTCTCCCTCTGACCTAACTTCTAGAATGGGAAAAATTCAGTTTTCTATTGATATCAAAAAATTGTTTCCTGTGATTAAGAATTATAATGTGAATAATGCATATGCAATTAAAGGGGATGAATTACTAACTATCACGTCCTCATCCAGCAATAAGGTATCATCCGATGATATTGCTATTTATAAATGTAGTTTTGGACAAGGAACAATTAAAAAAAGTTTATTCAATAAAATTTACTATAATGTATGCAACTCTCAAAAGTATGACTTTAAAATAATTACTATTATTGATACTAATACAATAATTAAGGAAAATATAACAACATTTTTGATCCTATTATGCTCAATTGTATTATTGTTCAGTGTAATGGCGGCGATTATTGCAATAAGAATGAATTACGATGCAAAATATATTAAACAAATTATCAGCTTTATAGATAATGTAAAACTCTTTGATTTTTCTCAAAAAAAAATTCAAAGACGTAATGATGAGTATAGCATGATTGCAAATTCTTTAAATGACATGTCTGATAAAATAAACAAACACATAGAACAGGAATATCTTTTAAAATTAGATCAACAAAAGGCAGAAATGATGGCTCTAGAAAATCAAATTAATCCACATTTTTTATATAATACTTTAGAAATAATACGTTCAAAATCTTTTCTAAATGGTGATCATGTCGTGTCAGATGCTATCTATAATTTAGGCAGTATGTATCGGGATATTGTTAAAAGTGATCTCATTATAACAGTTGATGCCGAATTAGAAATGCTTACTAAATATCTTAAATTAATGGAATTTAAGTATGAGGATAATTTTTACTATCAAATCAATGTATGTCAGCAAATAAGAGAACTTAATACCTTGAAATTTTGGATGCAACCAATTGTTGAAAATTTCTTTAAGCATGGATTTAATAAAGATAATCAATATAATTTAATTTTAATTATTGGTGAAGAACGTGAGCAGTCATATATAATAGAATTTGTGGATAATGGATCTTGCATTAATACACAAACACTAATTAAACTTAATAGTAGTTTTTGTGTAGATGCAGATATTATAGAAACACAAAGTATTGGAATTACAAATATATATAAACGATTACGATATTATTATGGGGATAAAATGTCTATGCATATTTCCAATAATAAAGAAGCAGGAATTACAGTAAAAGTAGAAATTGAGAAGGAGAAATAAAATGTATAGTTTACTAATAGTAGATGATGAAATAAGCATTATTGATGGGTTAAAAGCAATGATTAATTGGAGCCATTTTAGTATAGACGAAATATATATAGCTACAACTTTTACACAAGCAATTGATATCGCCGTTCAATTCGATCCAAATATAGCAATTGTAGATATTAAAATAAATGATAAGTGGGGATATGATTTAGTTAATAAGCTAACACAGATTGGACTAGGAACAAAATTCATTATGATGAGTGGATATGATGATTTTAACTATGTAAGACAATCATTGATAGCAGGTGCAAAAGATTATCTTTTAAAACCATTAAACTGCTCTGAAATTGAAAGAATTATTAAACGCATTATTGTTGATGATTTAGGAGGAGAAATTGATAACTTGCCAATTAATCAAAAAAAAATTGATCCAATTCTAGGAATTGAATATAGTAAGTTTTCAAAGCTCACTAATAGAGTTTTAGTCATTATTAAAAGTGAATATGACAATAACATTAACCTTATTAGCGTAGCTGAACTATTTAAAATGAACAGTAGATACATTGGGCAGGTGTTTCTTTCAGAAACAAATATGAAATTTTCAGAATATGTACTCGCCTATCGTATGATGATGGCACGTTCCTTAATTGAAAACTCCAATGCTAAAATATCATATATAGCTAAACGAGTTGGCTATACAAATACAAACTATTTTTATTTGCATTTTAAATCATATTATAATTTATCACCTAATGAGCTAAGAGATCAAAATAAAAAAAATATTATATAGAATATACTAGGACGAATTTTATGAAAAAAATATATATTTACATACTACTTATTATCATTATTTTGTTTTCATCATTCATATTAAGTGGTTGCAGTATTAATGGTCAAGATGGAATTTATGATTTGAATGATAAACCAACTAAATTAAAATATTATACAATTGGAAATCCTGATAAAGATCTTGACATTGTAACTAGCAAAATAAATAAAGTTTTATCTAAGAAATTAAACATAATAATAGAGTACAATAAAATTGCGTGGGGTGATTATGGTACAAAGCTTGCAACTATAATAAGTTCAGGTGGAGATTTTGATATTGCATTTGCAACTAATATAAATCAAGGAGATTTTGTTGGTAATGCCAAGAAAGGGGCATGGCTAGATTTAAGTCCATATATTAATAGTCAAGGCAAGGAAATGTTTAAAGCTATCAATCCTTTATATTGGGAAGGAATTAAAATTGATGGTAAGATATTTGGAGTTCCAACAAATAAAGAAATTGCTGTTCCTTTACACTTTATATATTCAAAAAGTTTAGTAGATAAATATGATATCCACATATCACAATATAAAAACATTCAATCTCTTGAACCTATCCTTAATCTAATTCATAAAAACGAACCTGATTATATTGGATTAAAGTTAGACTCCTATGCACATAACTACTTTGCAATAGATGGATACGAATATATTTTAAACCACGAATTACCCTTAATGATCAAATCAACAGACAAAGATGTGAAAGTTACTAATATTTTTGAAACTGAGTACTGTAAAAATACACTAATAAGTTTAAGAAAATACTATAAATCTGGCTACATTAATGAAGATGCCCCCATTAAAGAAAATGGAAGCTTTGAAGCAGGGAAAAAAATTTTTTTGGAAATAAGTGCAGGTGGTCCTTATGCTGATGTCTTGTGGTCAAATGATAGACAATATCAAGTAGTTACGCAACAAATATCAGATTTAGTTGTTACTACTGAATCAACCCAAGGAGGAATAATGGTGGTTAATTCAATGTCTAAACATCCAACAGAAAGTGTTTCATTCCTAAACTGTCTTAATACTGATGAAGAGGTACGCAATTTATTTAACTTTGGGATTAAAGATAAACACTATAAATTAACAGATAACGGTCAGGTGAATAAGATTTCAAATGATTATTCTGGTATACAGTATACACAAGGGAATTGGTTCATTTTAAAAACAGTTGTGGGTGAGCCATTGGATAAATGGAAACAATTTAGTATTTTTAACAATAGTACTTTTAAATCTGAAGCTTTAGGATTTAGTGTAAATACTACGTTGATTAAAAACAAGCTTACTGCCATCAAAAATATTAATGATAAATACTATTCCTGCTTAATGACAGGCAGTGTTGATATAGAAACATTTTTACCGAGATTTAATGCTGAACTTAAAGTCGCTGGTATTGATGAAGTCAAAGCAGAAATACAAAAACATGACCAGTAAAACGTACAATAGAAAAAACAGACCTCCTATGTAGATTAAAAACTATCATAGGAGGTTTAAATATGACGGAAAACTACAGGCGCGTTCAAGATTATGGAAATAAAGTAATTGAGCTAAAACAACAAATAAAATTCATATTTGAAATAATTAACAAGTTTCATAACATGATATAACTGCACCCATGATAAAATTGCTGCAGGTGTTGAATTTAAAGCAAAAGGTAGACCATCAAAGATATGTTGTTATAAAAGCAGATAAATAAAACTGACTCCGTTAGAACAACGAAATCAGTTTGTTGCTTAAATAAAATATCACCATTTGCAGTCATTTTTTGTGCTGCCAGTATAAATTTGAGCTGTTCAAATTTGGTTCTAACCTCTTTTTAATATCTATTACTCTTGCAACGTATTAATCATTCTTGCTTTTCTAGCATTTCTCATGGCTTGTATTGAGCCTTCAAGAAACTGAATTAAAACAATAAACCCATATAAAATTAATCCTATATAACAAAGATATGGAACAGTATTTATTGAATCCTTAATACCTATCATATGCGCGAACGCAAAAGGTACTATTGTTATAAATGTAATTATTGAATAAGATATTCTAATGAATACCGAAAATAAAGTTTTTTTCTTATGCTCATATCCACATGCCCATGTTGCAGTTATCTGCAAAAATAAAACTGTAAGTATTGCCATAATAACTTTTGAAACATTTCCTTGCATCGAAACAACTGTTGAAATAGACATAAGTGTATTAAATATTAAAAAGCAGCTCCATACAACAGGTATCAGTGAAAGCATCGAGTTTTTCTTTGCAATGTCTTTAATATGTTCCATTGCTATTATACAAAATGATATTGCACTTAAAACACACAAAATGTCCGTTAGTAATGGAAATAGCTTTGGTATGATAGCCATTAACTTTGCAATTCCATTCAAATCTATGTATTGCTTATTACCTAAGTTAGTTTTAAAATCCAATAAGTGTCTAATAAAATCCATTATGCCTTGTATAAAAAATAGTAATGATGTTATAAAGAGAACATAACCAACAATTTTAGGTGTTCCCAATTTGAATTTAGCTGTAAATGGTGTGACTATTAAGCTCAGCTTAATATATATCATTACTATTAAAAATACTAACATCCAAAAAATAATATTTAAAATGTTGGACATTAAAGTTTTTTGTATTAGTCCTGTTTTCTTATTAAAAAATATAAAAATTTGTGAAGTCTTTACGATTACTGCAAATATGGCAATTAAGTAAGTTATCGAGAAACTCCGCCTCATTTTAAGAGCACTTTTGTCAACCAAACTTATAGCATCCCCCTCATACTTTTTAAATGTACTAATAT
The DNA here is from genome assembly GCA_032091455.1 of Oscillospiraceae bacterium. GTDB lineage: Bacteria > Bacillota > Clostridia > Oscillospirales > Ruminococcaceae > Paludihabitans. The sequence goes on from DAMDCT010000018.1 coordinate 20,431, forward strand.
ACATATTAAAGCATATTCATAGTAAAATGCTTTGGGTTTTACACAATCAAAAATACTATAATTAACTCATTAAAACAAAGTCTATTATCTTTCATTGATTGGGACATACTCTTGTGGCTTACAAAGTGGCTTATAAGCAGGTCTTATAATTCTGTTTCCTGTAAAGAGCTCTTCAATTCTGTGTGCACTCCAGCCAGCCATTCTTGATGTAGCGAAAAGTGGAGTAAACAGTTCTTCTGGAATTTTAAGCATCTTATAAACAAGACCTGAGTATAAATCAACATTAGCACAAATTAGCTTTGCATTTTCCTTTTGTTCAGCAAAAATTTTAGGTGTTTCATTTTCAATTATCTCTAGAAGTTTGAAATCATCCTCAAATTCTGTTCCTCTTGCAAGCTTAATAGCATTTTCTTTTAATATTATAGCACGTGGATCTGAAATTGTATATACTGCATGACCCATTCCATATACAAGCCCTGTGTAGTCATTTGCTTGCTTATTAATGATTTTCTTTAGATAATCTACAACTTGTTGCTTATCCGTGTAATCCTCAACATTTTGTTTAATATTATTAACCATTTCAAGAACTTTAATATTTGCTCCACCATGTTTTGGACCTTTTAAAGAGCCAATTGCGCCTGCATATGCTGAATATGCATCCGTTCCTGATGACGTTAGTACACGACAAGCAAAAGTCGAATTATTACCACCACCATGCTCTGCATGAAGTATTAAGCATAAATCAAGCAACAATGCTTCTTCTTTTGTATATTTTCTATCCATTCTTAAAAGAGACAAAATTTCCTCCGCAATGCTTAAACCCTCTTTAATTGGGTGTAGATACATTGTTTTATTTTCATAATAGCGACGGCGAACTTGATATGCCTTAACCATTATATTGCACATTTTTGATGTTAATTGCAAAGCCTTTCCGAGTTCAACTTCTAGTGATGTATCATCGGCATTTTCATCATAAGAATATAGTGCAAGAACTGCTCTTGCAAGCTTATTCATTACATTTGGGGATGGTGCCTTAAGTATCATATCGTCAAAAAAGTTTTCTGGAAGATGCATAAACTTACTTATTACGTCTCTAAATCTATCTAATTGATTACTTGTTGGCAACACACCAAACATTAATAGGTATACTGTTTCTTCATATCCAAAGCGTTGTTCTTTTTGGCTGTTTGCAACCAAATCCTTTACATTGTAACCACGGTAGAAAAGTTCACCATCCACTGGCTGTCTCTCACCATCACTTACGACATAACCATGAACGTTACATATTTGTGTCAATCCAGCCATTACGCCAGTTCCGTCATTATTTCTTAAACCACGCTTTACATCAAATTTTTCATAAAGAGCTGCATCAATGTGGTTATATTTGCGAAACTCCTCGCATAATTCTTTTATAGCACCTATATTCATTCTCTCTTTGTCCATTTAAACCACCCTTTACTTATTTTTATTTTTCACTACTTAATTGTACTATATAAATTAAACTAAGTCAATATTTTCGCTGTTAATATCTAGAAAAAATAAGACAAAAATGAAAGTCATTTTAATAATAATTTCATATATCATACAAAAACAATTAAATTCACTTATTATAGACATCAAAATGAATTTATTAAGTTTAAATTTTTCAACAAAATTTACCATATTATAATGTGTTAGTTCTCCGACTTTGTCGGTGGAAATAAAAAATTGCTAAATCATATTATTAAATTTTAGGAATGGAGAAGAATTACGATGAAAAAGTTACTGCCTTTTTTTGTTACATTTATTCTTGTAATGCTGATAATACCATTACTTTCTCTAATTGGTTCAAAAGATTCATTGCCAAAACCAATTAAAAAAGCACACAGCAAAGATGTAACCATTTACAAAGTACTAAACCATAAGACTCAAGAAGTATTTGAACTCACACCAGAGGAATACATAATTGGTGTTGTTGCAGCAGAAATGCCAATAGGATTTCATACTGAAGCGATTAAGGCACAAGCAGTTGCTGCACATACTTATGCTTTACGTCAAATAGATGCTGAGCTAAGTTCACCAACACCCGAATTAAAAGGCGCTTTTCTCACAACTGACTTTACTAAAAATCAATCATACATATCAATTGATGAACTTAAAGAATCATGGGGCAAAAACTATGATACTAATTACAAGAAACTATCGGATGCTGTAAAATCCGTGATAAATGAAGTTGTTACATATGATAAGAAACCCATTATAGCGGCATTTCACTCCATTTCTGGAGGCGTAACAGAAAATGCAAAAACTGTATGGGGGAAAGAGGTTAGCTATCTCATACCAGTTACAAGTGAGGGCGACGAACTTTCCCCAAATTTCGAAGTTAAAACTGCATTAACTGTTAGCGAGGTTGAGCATGCATTTAAACTAAAGTACAGTGATATTAAATTTAGTGAGGACAAAGATAGTTGGTTTTCCATAACTAAGAAAAGTGAATCAAATACAATTACCGAGTGTAAAGTTGGTTCAATAGTTTGCACTGGTAAAGAGATTCGTGAAATATTAAAACTGAAATCTGCAAACTTTAAAGTTGAATATTCCAATGGAAAATTTACATTTATAACAAATGGATATGGGCATGGTGTAGGGATGAGCCAATATGGAGCTGACTATCTTGCAAGACAGGGCAAAACATATGAAGAAATATTAAAGCACTATTATAGTGGAGTTGAGATTGAAAAGATATATGATGAAAATAGCGACAATAGTGAAGAAACAACAAGTAAAGATGATACAACAAGTAATAAGATAACATCAAGTAGTGAGAAAAGTGATAATAAACAAATATAAAAATATATTTACTCTTTATTATCTAATATACTTCTAAATTTCATACATAATAGGGAATGCAATTCAAGCTTTCCCTATTATTTTTTTCACTTGACAAAACTATATATCAGTTATATAATCAACGTATGAACAATCATTCATACGTTTGAAAGGAAGTGAATTTATTGAATATTAATGAAAATGAGCTGGACACCTGCCAGCAAATTCATTTTCATAAAGACTCTATTGATGCGGCAGTTAGCATTATGCCATTAGAAAAAGATGTATTATTACTTAGCGAAATATTTAAGGTTTTGGCGGATTCAACACGGCTTAAAATCATTTTAGCATTAATGGAAAGTGAACTATGCGTGTGTGACATTTCATGTGTAGTTGGTCTTTCACAATCTGCTGTTTCACATCAACTTAGAGTACTTAGAAGTGCAAGATTAGCAAAATATCGAAAAGACGGTAAAATGGTATACTATTCAATTGATGATGACCATGTTATGGGTATTATTAAGCAAGCTTTAGAACACGCAAATCACATACACTAAATCAAATTTATTTAAGAGGAGAATTACTATGACACACAAGCACAACAACCACGAACACTCTTGCAAATGCAAACATGAGCACGATACTTGTAAAAAACATGATCACGATCATGGGAAATGCAGTTGCGGATGTGACCATAGTCATAGAGAAAATGCAACTGCACAATGTAATGCTAATGGTTGCTGCAACCATAGTGAAAACCATTCAGATATTTGCCATGAAGAAGGCGCCGATTCAGATGATGGAGGTGGTGACCATCATCAGCATATAATTAATCATCATACTAAGCACAGCCATATTTGTAATTGCGAACAGAAAGACTCAAAAAATGATTGTTGCAGTGATGGATGTGGGTGCGGTCATGAACATAGTCACGAAGAAGAAGTGACAAAATCTGGTATTATTTTGCTAATTACTTCTTGCTTTCTATTTGTCGGTGCTTTATTGGTACCAAACGAAACCTTAAAAGTTATATTATTTGCAGGTAGTGCATTACTTGCAGGTTATGACCTGTTTTTAAATGGGTTAAAAATGTTTATACGCTTTAAGTTTGAAGAAAATGTTTTATTATTAATTGCAGTCGTTGCAAGTTTTGCACTTCTTGAATTTCCTGAGGCATGTATTGTTACAATCCTATTTAAGCTTGGTAGCTTTTTAGAAAGTAGTGCAATTAATCGTTCAAAAAAGAGCATGGAAAAACTCACACAAATCAGACCGGACTTTGCCTATATTAAAGATGATAATGGCAACATTATTAGCATTGACGCTAAACTCGTTAATATAGGTGATATAATATATATTCGTGCAGGCGATAGAATTGCAGTCGACTGCATTGTTTTGGATGGTAACTCTAGCATTGATTCTAGTGCATTAACTGGTGAATCAATACCAGTTTTCGTAAAAGAATCAGATGAACTTATGTCGGGCAGTGTCAATCTTTCAGGATTGTTAAAGTGCAAGGCTACTAAAAGCTTTGAAAACTCTACTGCATCACAAATAATCGACCTTGTATATCAATCCTCAAAGGCAAAAGGAAAAGCAGAAAGTTTTATTTCTAGATTTGCAAAGACATATACTCCTATTGTTATCACTCTAGCAGTAATAATTGCAATTGTTCCTCCCCTATTTGATTTTGGTGAATGGCATGACTTTATAATGCGTTCACTTATATTTCTTGTTGCCTCTTGTCCTTGTGCATTAGTTATTTCAATTCCGCTAACTTTCTTTGCTAGTATTGGTGCGATTTCAAAACGTGGTGTTTTAGTAAAAGGTTCAATGTAC
>DAMDCT010000018.1:25087-35921 GCA_032091455.1 Oscillospiraceae bacterium
CGAAAATAAACGCTGTAGCGCTTGATAAAACAGGAACATTGACTTCTGGAAGCCTAGCAGTTGATGAGTTTATTTGTATTAATGACAGCGTTTCAAGAGAAGAATTATTATCTCTTGCTTTAAGTGTTGAAAGTAATTCTACCCACCCAATTGCCACTTCAATAGTGAGATACACAAGCAACTCGCGAATGTTAAAAATTAGTGACATAACTGAACATGCAGGACTTGGATTAACTGCGACTTATGGTAATAAGCAAGTTTTGTGTGGTGGTAAAAACATGCTTGAAAAATACGAAATCAAAACAGTTGGACTTCCATCAGCTAATGTGTATATATGTATTGATAACATCCCTGTAGGATATATTACTATCAAAGAACAAATATCTGATGACAGTTTAACATTGCGACGTGAACTTCATGATGTAGGTATAGACCGTGTTATTATGCTCACTGGTGATAATGAGAATAGTGCAAAAGTTGTTGCCGATAAATGCAATATAACAGAATTTTATGCTGGACTTCTTCCTAAAGATAAGGTATCAAAAGTTAAGATGGCGCAAGATGATGGCAATACTGTGTTATTTGTTGGCGATGGAATTAACGACGCACCTGTTTTAACCTGTGCAGACTTAGGAATTTCAATGGGTCTTGGAAGTGAGATTGCAAATGCATCTTCTGATATTATACTATCAAGCAATAAACTATCAAGCTTGCCTAAAGCAATCAAACTTTCTAAGCGAAGTATGAATGTAGTTTATTTTAACATAACATTTGCGCTTATTATAATTGGTGTGCTTATACTTGGAGCAACAGGTAATGGCTCTATGTGGCTTGCTGTATTTGCTGATATTGGTGTTACAATACTCACAATACTAAATTCAATAAGGATTTTAAAATTTAAATAAAAGTTATACCAAAGATAAGAAGGAACAAAATAAATAATTTTGTTCCTTCTTATTGTTTTATATGTAAATTTCCTACTTTAACGCCTTTGCATACTTATACCAAAGTTTTTTGAAAAAGTTTAATGAAGTATATATATCTCTGTTTAGTTTTAAGGCAAAAGATAAAACTGCATTTTGCTCTTCAAGGGTTATTGTATGTTGACTAAATCGAGCTTTATGCGCTATATTTGTTACCTGCAGCAATGTATTATCATCTATGAAATAACATTTATTTTCAACTGCTATTGCGAATCCTTGTAGGTTGCTGTATTTACTTTTATCATACCCCAAATAATTTAAAAGCTCGCAAATATATTGATACATTGAAATTGTAGATATATTAATACTGTTTTGTTCAAATTCTTTTTTTCGCTTTCTTAAAATAATATATCGTCTTAATAATAATGTTGCAACTATAATTATAAAGAATACAGTTAGATAAATTATCGCTTTTATTGCATACATTTTGTAATTTAGTGTTCCAGGATTTTTATTGACAACTTGAGATGAAGTTTGCACTTCACTTGGTTTACTTACAACAGTTGATGACGTTTCTTCACTTGAAGTAGTTTTACTACTCGCGCTCTCTAACTCATCCATCTCTTGTGGGGAGGATTCTTTACCTGTATTTTTATAATTTTGTTTAGGCACTGATTGCTCTGAATAACCTGGTGTAACCTCATACGGAATCCACCCTAATCTAGGCTGATACACTTCTACCCATGCATGAGCATTTGTATCTCTTATCTGTACCGTATCACTTTTATTTTTTGCTGCTTCATCATAATCATTTTGGGTTACTGTGTATCCCTCAACATAACGGGCTGGAATACCATTGGCTCTTAAAATCATAGTTGCAGCTGTGGCAAAATGCACACAGTAGCCTTTTCTATTTTCAAATAGAAAATATTCCACTAAATCCTTATCCTTTGGAGTTTTGCCTGGTTTTAGAGTGTAATCCGCCCTTGATGATGTAATCTCTCTTACTTCATTGATTATTTCATCCATATTGTCAATGTAATGCTGACTATCATAAGATTGTAACTTAGGTAACAGGTTGGATAATTCTTGTGGTACAGATGTATATGCTTGATAAATAAACTCCCAATAATTCATGTCGAGGTTTGAACGCTCTTTATCTTTTAAACTACCATTATAATCATTAATATGTTGATACGCCATATAGTCTACTGGGCTAGAAAAAGGGGTATATTGTCCCTTTGAACCATCATTTTCAATATGAAGATATGAGGTTAATTTATATGGTTTTTTTGTGTAAGCACTATTCAGTATCAGCGTATCGGTTTCTAACGATAACTTAACTGGTGAAGTTTTCAAATGGTATGGATAGTATATATATTTATTTTTAGCCGCAACATTTTGCACATAAACATTCGTTTGTATGACTGGAACGTTTGAAAGTGACATTTCTTTTTTAATGTCTTCACCTTTTTTTATTAAAAACTCATTAAAGTCAACACCCATCAAGTTTGGAAAAACTTTTAGTTTTTCAAATTTGCTAAACATACTACCTCAATAACTGCCTTCTAAGTCATGCCATCCATTATCACGGTACTCACTACCGACATATGCCTTTAGATACATAGGTACTTTTACATCAGTTTTAACCTTTAAATGTAGCTCATTTGTATACCTTATTTCGTCTACATTACCAATTACACCACCGCTTATTCCTCCACTAGCCTTACTTGGCATAAACCCTTTTATTGATACACCCCCAAATTTATCAATAATTTTATCAAGCGTAATTTTGGAATCTATACTTGGTTTAAAACTGTTTCTGGGAACAGCAAAATTTGTTGCAATCACTACAACTAGCGTAATTCCAACCATAATCAGACTACTAGAAAGCACTGTTTTATTTTTGAGTGATGTATTAAAATAATGATAGGTATTTGTCCTAACTCTTTTTGTTATAGTAAATAGTTGATTTTTATATTTACCTTTTTTGTTATATGAATTTGCATTTATAGTATATGTAATAATAAATCCAAACATTAACATTACAAGTGCGGTTACATTTGGAAATTCAGCAAATTTTACTGCAAAAAACGCAAAAGGTAAAATCAGTATTGAAGTCAAAATAGCACTTTTAAGTTGCACGATAAAATATCCGAATAAAAGTGATAATATAAAAATAAGACAAATTAAAAACACTGTTATACACAAATTGTACTCATCTTGAAGCATATTCGGATGATAATAATTAAAATTCTTATTATAATAGATGTTTACAGCATGTAAATATTTTGCATTCAATATAAAGAGTGCCTGTACAATTTGATTGTAAAACAAATAAATTCCTACTAATACTGTTACTAGAGAACTAGAAACCACAATAATTTTATGAGATTTCAACTTAAAAATCTTAATAAAAAAAAACGGGAACAAAATAGCAGCAAAAAAAGACAGGGTAGTCTTGGTAATATCAAGATTAGTATAAACTGTATTCATACAGCCTAACACACAAAAAAGCATAGCTAAACCCTCAGCAATAAAAGCCATAGATTGTCTATCTTTTGTTGTTACTATTTGTATCTCTGAATTAAGCTCTATTGGGCGACTTTTTTCCAATGGTTTCACCTACCTTTACATAAGGTCTATTTGTATTCATATATTTTAATAATCTACAAAGCTATTTCTTGTAAATCACTTTCAATTGTTTCTTTCGATAATATAATAAGGTGTATATCATTTAATTCAAGTACAGTCTTTAATTCATTTTCTTCCTGTATTGATTTATCATCTGTTACATAAATAATTGTTAGACTTACAGTGTTATTTAAGCCATAAAGTGAACTTAGCATGCCCTCATTAAGTATGCTTGTTATATATATCGCATGTGAATATGTATTATCTTTCAAACTATAATTATAGTTATTTAGCAATAATGAGTCATTATATAAGCAATTATTAAAGGTCTGTTCTATAAAAAGGACAAGATCTTCTTGATTCTCAATTGGCATAGTGTATGCGCAGTTTCCAGTTTTACTATACCAACTAAAATTATGAAGAATTTCTTTTTTTGAAAGCCAATTTGAAATTGAAATTAGTGTTTCAAAGCTTGTATCAAGTTTTGAAAGCTCTGAATTATTATCATTATTATAAAGCTCCATCATTATTAAAACTGAACACGATATTGGTAGTGAGAATTCTTTTACCATTAGTATATTTAATCTAGAACTCAATTTCCAATTTATATTCTTAATTTTATCGCCTTGGCTATATTCATGGTAATCAAACACTTGTGAGGGGTCATCCCCACTTTTTATAGTAGAATATCTATTACTGCTATCATTTAATACTTCAGGTGTTTTTGTATTAGATTCAATCAAATGAACAATTGGCAAAACAATAAATTCATTATATACTTTCAATTTTTTTGTAAAAGAAGTGATATATAAATAATCATACAGTTTAATTTTTTCTATACTAACTACAATTTTACCACAATGCTTAGATAACATTTGAGTTATAATTATAGTTGAATTATCTGCAACAATAGGTATTACAATATTCTCACGAAATATTTCATTTGTAAAGCTATTCTTACTTCTTACATATAGTTTAGCACTTGTAACTGGTAACGCAAAGTCATTATTTATTATAATTTTTAGCTGTGTCTCATTTTTCATAGCCACAAACTTATTTTTTATACTAAAATCAACCTTAATTTTTAGTGATGTAATAAAATTTATAATATAGAGAACAAATGGCATAGCTAATAATAGAATTACAAGTACGAATACAGTATGGTCTGGGAAAAACATATAAATTGACGCTGATATTAATAAAAATATCACATACAAAATTTTCATTACAAACATAATATTTCCGCCTATCTAGATTGAATTATACTAATTTCATTTAATAAATAATTAGTATTATCCAATGTTTGGTGATTTAGTGCTATTCAATATCTCATTTAGAAGAATCTCTGCTGAAACATTAGTCATTTTAGCCTTTGCTTTTAGTACAATCCTGTGATTTATAGTATCATTAAAAGACCGCTGAACGTCAATTGGTAGTACATAATCTCTTCCATTTAGAAATGCTCTAGCACGACTTACGCTCGCAAGTGCAAGAGTTCCACGAGGACTTGCACCTAAATCAATTAGTTCGTGTGAACGTGTTTTTGAAATAAGCTCAACCATATATTTATAAAGCACATCATCCACATATACATTATCAACCATACTCTGCTTTGCAAGAATGGTTTTTCCATCAATTATAGGGTTTATATTATTAAGTGGATTATCATTAGCTTTAGACTTTAAAATGCGGAGTTCACTTTGCTTATCAGGATAGCCCATAGAAAGTCGCATAATAAACCGATCCAGTTGGGATTCTGGTAGCATTTGCGTACCTGCATGTCCAACTGGATTTTGGGTTGCAATTACTGTAAATGGTTTTGGAGTTTCATAGCTTTTTAAGTCAACTGTAACTCTGCCCTCTTCCATTACCTCTAAAAGTGCGGATTGAGTTTTTGATGAAGTTCTATTTATCTCATCGGCTAAAAATAAGTTGCAAATTGCTGCTCCCTGTACCAATTCGACACTATCCGTTGCTTTTTTATACACAGAGTAACCTGTAATATCACTTGGCATTACATCCGGCGTAAATTGGACACGATTATAATCTAATTGCATTGCTTTTGAAAATGCTAGTGCTATTGTAGTCTTTCCTACGCCAGGTATATCTTCTAGCAGTATGTGACCTTTTGCAAGAATGGCTAAAAGTACTTTTTCAATTATCTCATCCTTACCCATTACTGCTTTTTTAATTTCATTTATAATATTTTTACAATCTTCTACTCCTTCTTGTTTCATCGTGTTAATTCTATTCACTTGCATTATTTGTTACCCCTTTAGCCATAATTTTGTCATTTGTTTCATAATAACATATGTATCATAAATTTACAACAAGCAAGTTGTTTTTCACAGTTCTTATTGCATTGTCCTTTACAGTATTTTACACTAATAGTATTGCAAATTACAAATGCAATTTTAATAAATAGTCGTATTAATTAGGTTAGCATAAAAATACTATTCATATATACGTATGTGAATTATTATACACTAATAGTCTTGTGATTGATGAAATATATATGTTATAATTGGATTACTAGTTATATATTAGTTAGACAAAACATAAAACAGGGAGTGAAATAGATGGATTGTCCATATTGTAATAATGAAATGAAAGCTGGTTCGATTGATGTACATGATACATTAAGCTGGTCACCCGAAGGAGAATCAAGAAAAGGACTAACAAAATATTCTATTGCAACAGGTGGCATTGTTTTAGCAAATTATCCTATGTTGTTTGCAGCATCAAAGGAGGCTTATTATTGCCAATCATGTAAAAAAATAATAATGAATGTTTATTAAAAAATATGTAGGTAAAAGTCAACTTTAAAATTTAAATTGCAGCGATATTGTTGCTCCCTACTTTTACAAATAACAAACGCCGACTTTTTAGTCGGCGTTTAAGCTTATATTTTTTTCTTTTTTCTAAATTTATTGGATGTTAGTGCAAATGCCACCATTGGGATAATTCCCATTATTATAACTACATAAATCATCATATCGTCACCGGTTTGTGGATTGACACTTGGCTTATTTGAGCTATTTATAGGAGTACCAATAATACCATAATTACTAAAATGATCTGTTATAAAACTGATAGAATCAGCAGATATTTCATGAGGTATTGTAGTTACTTTACCATAATTATCAATGTATACTATCTCCAAATTTCTATAATTATTATTAATTTCATTGGTTAAATTAATTGTAACTTTTACTTTACCATCTGGCTGTATTACTCCATTGTTATTTAATAATTTTATATTATAAAGTCCCGCTAATTCTTTTCCACTTGATTGTGCTAATATATTTTTATCGTATACTTTTTTATCGCGTTCGTCTATTCTTTTAGTTACATTTTCAACAGAAAGCTTTGTGTTTTCATTAAATAAAGATCCGTCCGTAGTCTCCACAGTAACTCCCATATTATCATTTTTTAACTTGTCACCAGCATATGTACTATTGGAAGTAGTGGCACTACTTGGTGCTACACCAGTGCTATTAACAGTGAGTTTTCCAGGCAAATATTTGAATGTGTAATTATCAGTTGGTTTTCCTCCACTCACAACTATTTCATATACTCCAAGTTCTGTACCAGCGCTTGTTGCTGTTGGTGCAACAAATCCAACTAAATTGGTTTCGGTATCACCATTAATAAACCCAGTAACTCGTACAGTATATACTGTTGAAGTTGTACCAACTTTAATTGTCTTATCATTTGCTGTTGCTGTTAAAACTACTGGTGCAACGGTGATTAATGGAGTCGTAGCAGTTGCTTCATTATATTGGTTATCTGTAGCATCAACGCCTTGTGCTTTTTTTGCTGTAATTGTGGCTGTTCCACCGCCGACTATCTTAACTGTTGCAATACCATTCGTGCTGGTTGTCACTGTTAACACTTTAGTGTTGCTTGATATAAACGATATTGCTCCATCTCCACTACCACCTTTAGTTGAAAGTGCAAAATCAGTATTACCATATGTTTTCTTAATAGGCACTGTTCCATCAAACTCAAAGCTTGTTTGATTTAGCTTATTAGGGTTTTCAGTTCTAGGGAAAGTTGCAACAAAGTTTAATGTATTTTGTGCATGTGTTCCCTCAACTTTATTTCCGGTAATCACTGCACCACGTGAAATTATATTTGCAGTTGCATCAGAGGCAAACCTATATCCTGCATCAGCTGTCAATACTACATTTGCTTTATGTATCTTTCCTGCAAAAAAAGAATCTTGTATAGGGGAAGAGCCTATTATCCATGTAATTGCCGCTTTATAATGTGCTCCGACTATTATTTTATCTTGTGGTTTTGCGCCAGTTACAGGAGGAACAATGGTTATTACAGTAATATCTTTAGTATTGATAACCTCGGGGACTCTTTTATCCTCCATAGTATAATATGCACTATCTAATGAAGCATTATAAATATCATCACCAGAGTATTTTACTGAAAGCGTATATCTTTCATAACTAGTCGGAGTCCATTTGCAAGATGCAATTGCATTTACCAATGGAATATCTGTCCCACCTGCTAATGGAATTTCGTTAACTTTAAATGTTACCGTTCCTGTTGGCACAACATCACCAGTTTGTGATAAAGTTGCAGAAAGCGTTACTTCTTCCGTTGTAGTGTCTTTTTGTGCATGTAAAGATATATTTGCATTTTGTTTTGTTTTTTCGATAACTGTTATTGTAGCACTTGCAGTTGCAGTACCTGCGTCTACTTCGTTAACAGTCACGGTATACGTATGACTACCTAATTCAGAAAGTGTTTGGCTAAGATTATGCTCTGTTCCAATTACAGTATCAACATTATCTTTCTTCCATTGGTAAGTTAAACTTTTACCCACAACATATGGAGTTGCATTTGCAGTTAGTGTAACTGTATCTCCTACATATGCTGTTTGACCTAATGGAGTTACAATAACTGTTGGTTTTGTTTCTGATACTGTGACTTGTGGGGCAGGTGTTGCAGTGCCATTTGATGGTGGTGTTATATCTGGTGGAGCAATAGGTGTAACAGTAGGAATACTTTCGATTTTCCAGCCATTCCATTTGCTGTCCAAACTGCCGTCAGCAGTATCATATGTAGCAACTTTATCTAATGGTACATATACGGTTATATCCGTACTATACCCTTGGAATGATGTTGTAATAGTTGTAGGTGGATTTTCACCTAAGGTTAAGCTTTTGAGTTTTGAACAGTTTGCAAATGAACTTGCTTTAATTGATGTAACTTTTGGCAAACTAACTGTTTCAAGTTCTGTATAATCTTTAAACATATTATCAGCGATAGAAATGTTTTGTATTGTAAGTGTTTTTAATGTTGATTTACCATTCTCATTTAAATATTTTATATCATCAGGGGATAATTCTCCCTGTGATACTTCAAGTGATGATAATGTGCCAATGTTCTGAGATTTTATTATCTCTTCAAGATTTGCACCTTCTTTTGCATCACACGTATTAACCTTCACAGTTAAAATACTTGTAGCCATTGTATTAATTATCTTCATTAACGGCATTAATCCAATAAGCAAACATACCGTAACTAAAAGCGTTACCACTTTCCTAAGTGTCTTATTTTTCATTATCTTATCCCCCTATACCAATATACTATAGCAAAATGTTTAAAGAATAATTTTACATAATAATATGTATATAATACCATAATACAATACAAAAAGATATACCTATGCACAAAAAAACCGCTTTTCAGCGGTTTTTTTATTGCCTTATATTATAAAGTAACTTTATGATAAATCTTTTTTCCTTTTTTAATAACTATATGACCTTTTAATTGGTCTTTTGTTACTCTATGCGTAGGATCTGTTATCTTTTCATCATCAACAGAAATTCCTCCACCTTGTATTAAGCGTCTTGCCTCTGCATTTGAAGGTGCAAGTTTTGTTTTTACAAGAAGGTTTAATATGCCGATTGTACCGTCTTCTAAATCTTCTTCAGCAAAAGCAGTTGTTGGCATATCTGCTGTATCTGCATTTTGTGTGAATAATGATTTTGCTGTTTCAAGTGCTTTTTTTGCTTCATCTTCGCCATGTACAAGTTTTGTAACTTCAAATGCAAGACGCTCTTTAACCGCATTTAGCTCACTACCCTGTAGATGTTCCATTGCCTCTATTTCTTCAATTGGAACGAAAGTAATTAATTTTAAGCAGTTAATAACATCTTGATCATCAACGTTTCTCCAGTATTGGAAGAACTCGTATGGTGAAGTTTTTTCAGGGTTAAGCCACAAAGCTCCTTTTTCAGTTTTGCCCATTTTTTTACCCTCTTTTGTAGTTAGCAGAGTAAATGTCATACCAAAAACTTGCTCACCCTGTACACGTCTAACAAGGTCAACACCACCTAAAATATTGGACCACTGGTCATCTCCACCTAGTTCAAGTTTACAACCTAATTGTTGATTAAGATGTAAGAAGTCGTAACTTTGCATAAGCATGTAGTTAAATTCTAAAAAGCTTAGTCCGTTCTCTAGACGGCTTTTAAAGCACTCAGCAGTCAACATTCTGTTTACTGAAAAGTGAACACCTACATCACGTAAAAAGTCAATGTAATTCATATTTAAAAGCCAGTCACCGTTTCTTACAAAAAGTGCTTTATCATCTGTAAAGTCAACAAACTTTGACATCTGTTGTTTAAAACAATCTGCGTTATGGTTGATTTCATCAACTGTTAACATCTTTCTCATGTCTGTTTTTCCTGTTGGGTCGCCAACCATTGTTGTACCTGTTCCAAGCAGTGCAACAGGGCGATGACCAGCATTTTGCATGTGTCGCATAACCACTAATTGTAGAAAGTGTCCTACATGTAAGCTGTCTGCTGTTGCATCAAATCCGATATAGAATGTTACTTTTTCATTGTTTAATAGTTCCTCTATTTTATCCTCATGTGTTGATTGTGCAATTAGTCCACGTCGTTTTAGTTCTTCAAATACTGTCATTGCTTCATTCTCCTATTCATAAAATATTATTTATTACGAATACTTTGGGCATTATAAAAGCCCTCTATTCGTAAACCGAATAGAGGGCGAATAAATCGCGTTACCACCTCAATTTGTTATCATCTCACAATGATAACCTCTTTAACTACCATGTTGATAGTTTAACACTATAACGGGTGTACCCGATGAGGCTTACTATAAGTATAAAGCATACTCGCTTTTACTTTCATTTCTTCCTCACAGCTCAAAGAGGTATTCGCTTTATACTTATTTAATTTTAAATGAGCTTTAATTATTTTATAATCGACATTTAAAGTTAAATT
>DAMDCT010000019.1:0-9389 GCA_032091455.1 Oscillospiraceae bacterium
AAGAGAGATTTCAAAGTACCATTTAAAAACTGTATTGGTTGAAAAAGAATCTGATGTTGCAATGCAGGCATCATCAAGAAATGACGGAATGATTCATCCAGGCATAGCAACACATTTGCACAGCAACACTGGAGCTTATAACGTTCGTGGTAATGCAATGTATGATCAGCTTTGTAACGAACTAGATATTCCGTTTAGAAGGCCGGGTAACTTAATAGTTTTTGAAAACAAAAACTATCATATGTTTGCACCACTATTTCAGTTGAGAGCAAAACAACTAGGTATGCCAATTGAACATTTATCCAAGAAAAAGTTAAAAGAGTTAGAGCCAAATATAATGGATTCACAAGCAGGTGGATTTATTTGCCCTACAAGTGGTGTGTTATCACCGTATAAACTAACAGTTGCATTAGCGGAAAATGCAATTGAAAATGGAGTAGTTATATCTCTTTCAACTGTAGTTGATGAGATAATATCAAATAACGGAAAAATCTCGCAAGTAAAAACAAATAGAGGTACAATCTATCCAAAAGTTGTGATAAATGCGGCAGGAGTATTTTCAGATAAAATTGCACAAATGGCAGGAGATGAATTTTTCACAATTCATCCACGAAAAGGAGAAATTATTATTGCTGATAAGAAAAAAGGACATTTATTTACGACTTCCATTGGCGAATTCAACTTAAAGGCAACAAAAGGTGATACAAAAGGTGGAGGACTTGTAAGGACAATTGACGATAATATTTTAATTGGACCAAATGCTTATGAAGTAATAGACCGTGAAGATTATTCCACCTGTAAATCAGGCATTGATGCATTGTTTACGAAGCAATCAAGATTAATAAAAGGCATTACACGGGCAGATGCAATTACATATTTTGCAGGAGTTAGAGCACCTACATATGAGGAGAATTTTATTATCGAAGCCTCAGAAAATGTTGATAATCTAGTTCATGCCGCAGGCATTCAATCACCAGGGCTTGCATCAGCACCAGCAATTGCACAGGATATTGTTATGATAACTAAATCAATACTTGAAAAGGAAAGTAAAGTTTTAGCTAATGATAAGTTTAATCCTAAACGAAAAACAATCAATATTCATGATTTATCACTTGACCAAAAGCAAAAGCTTATAAAATCGAATCCTGATTATGGAATTATCGTTTGCAGGTGTGAGGAGATTAGTAAGGGCGAGATATTAGACGCACTTAATTCACCTTTGCCTGTGTATACACTAGACGGAATTAAGCGACGTGTTCGTCCTGGAATGGGTAGATGTCAAGGTGGATTTTGTTCACCCCTTGTAACAAAATTAATTGCACAACAATCCGGAATGGATATAACCGAGGTTACAAAAAACGGTGAAAAAACTAATGTGCTATTAGAAAAGACACATAAAGGCGGTGAGCAGTATGTATGATTATGATGTCATTGTCTTGGGTGGTGGACCTGCTGGATTGGCGGCGGCAACAAGTGCTTCACAATCAAAGGCTAAGACACTTTTAATAGAGCGTGAAAATAAGCTAGGCGGAATACTGAAGCAATGCATTCATGACGGATTCGGATTAATTAACTTTGGAGAGCGTTTGACAGGACCTGAATATGCAGAGAAGTACATAAAAGAGTTCTTAAAACAAGATGTAAGTTATTTGCTTTCCACTTTCGTAACTAACGCAGTAAAAAAAGATGACGTGATAACACTTACTATTCAAAATGCAGATGGTATTAAAAAAATTACTTCTAAAACCCTAATCATAGCATGTGGATGTCGTGAAAGAACTTCAAGACAGGTTTTCATACAAGGCGAGCGTCCGGCAGGGATTTTTTCAGCAGGTACTGCTCAATATTACGTTAATGTTATGGGGGCAATGCCTACTAAAAAATGTGTCATTTTAGGTTCTGGAGATATTGGACTGATTATGGCAAGAAGACTTACACTGGAGGGAGCAGAAGTTGTTGGCGTATATGAAATAAAGCCTGAGCCATCAGGACTTACAAGAAATGTTGTACAATGTCTTGATGATTTTAATATACCTTTGCATTTATCAACGACTGTAACAAAGGTAAACGGAAAAAAACGTGTTGAATCAGTTGAGGTGGCTCAAGTTGATAATAATTTCAATGTCATAGCTGGAACTGAAAAGATAATAGAGTGCGATGCACTTATTTTATCAGTAGGTCTTATCCCCGAAAATGAAATTTCAGAACAGTTGGGAATTGATATAGACCCTGCAACAAAAGGACCAATTGTAAATCAAGATTTAATGACAAGTGTTTCGGGAGTTTTTTGTTGTGGCAATGCACTTCATGTAAATGATTTAGCAGATTATGTTTCAAAGAGTGGTATTGATGCAGGCAAAAAAGCTGCAAACTATACCAATAAAATTTCTTCTGCTAAAGATGTATCATATTCAAAAGACAAATTTTTGTATGTTGTTCCACAAAAAATCAGTAAAGAAGGTAAGGCTTCTTTTTACTTTAGAAGTAAAAATGTAGTGAAAAATGTTGTAGTTACAGTTGTCAGTGGTAATACAGAAATCTTTAGCAAAAAGTATAAAAACCTTATTCCGTCCGAAATGGAGCATATTGAACTGAATTTAACAGGTGAGGATACCAAGTTTCATTTGGAGGTATTAGAATGAGTAAAACATTTGTTTGCATTGTGTGCCCAAATAGTTGTAAAATAGAGGTAGATGGTAAAGATGACCAAATGACTTTTCGTGGCAACCTTTGCAAAAGAGGAATCGAATTTGCACGAAATGAAATGACCAACCCAAAACGTTCTGTAACTACGACAGTTAAAACTGTTTATCCTGAATACTTGTTCATTCCTGTAAAAACAAAAGGTGAAGTACCTAAATCTAAGATTTTTGAACTAATGAACGAGATTTCTAAAATAACAGTAGCAACCAAGTTAAAGGACGGCGATATTATTATAAAAGATTTTTATGGCACAGATGTCGTATCTTCGGTAGATATGAATTTGAATTACTAATTGCAAATCTTTAAACAAATATGATATATCGATGTTAATCGGTGGAATGGATGACATTTATGAAACTGATACTTTCAATTGATTGTGGAACGCAAAGCTTACGCACACTTATATTTAATAAAGCAGGTACATTATTAGCGGTCGAAAAAGTGTACTTTCAGCCTTATTTCAGCAAGAATAACAATGAAGCGGAACAAGACCCATTGGTTTATTATAACGCTTTATGTGAGGCGTCAAAAGGGCTAAAGAAAAAGCATCCTCAATTATTTGACCAAATTGCAGGTGTTGTTGTTACGACACAAAGAGATACCAGTATAATAATTGATAAAGACCTTAACCCTATAAGACCGGCAATATTATGGCTTGATCAACGGTCTGCCTCATGTACTCTTAAAGATAATTTCAGATCAACTGAAATTTCTGCCTATAAGCTTGTTGGAATGGACGCTATATCTGAATTGGTAATGAAAAAAAGCAAGGCATATTGGATAAAGGAACATGAACCTGAAAATTGGAGAAAAACCTATAAGTTTATATTGCTATCATGTTACCTAAACATGATGCTTACTGGTGAAGTAAAAGACAGCATTGCAAACAATATAGGTCACGTTCCTTTTAATGCTAGGACGCTTAAATATCCATCAAAGCCTTCAAGCATTACGTATAGGCAGTTTGGATTAGAACAAGATAAATTAGCCGAATTAGTAGAAGTCGGAGAAATACTTGGAGCTGTAACAAATAAGGCGTCGGCAGATACAGGGTTACCTATAGGAACTCCAGTTATTGCGGGTGCTTCTGATAAAGGTTGTGAAACGTTAGGTGTCGGTTGTCTTAATGAAACGACAGGAAGCATAAGCTTTGGTACAACTGCAACCATTCAAACCACAACAGATAAATACATAGAGCCGCTTACTTTTATCCCACCTTATCCAGCGGCAATTAAAGGCAAATATAACCCTGAATATGAAGTTTTTAGAGGCTATTGGCTTATTAGCTGGTTTAAAAAAGAGTTTGCACATCATGAGGTAGAACTCGCAAAGCAAACTGGAATAGCTCCAGAAGTTATTTTGAACGAGAGATTGCGTGAAATCCCAGCAGGAAGTGATGGGCTGATGCTACAACCTTATTGGACTCCTGGAATTAAGATGAAGGATGCAAGAGGAAGTATTATAGGCTTTTCTGATGTGCATACAAGGACACATATTTATCGTGCAATTATTGAAGGCATAAACTACGGTCTTTTAGAAGGCTTGGAAAAGATTGAGAAATGCACAAAAACTAAAGTTAAAAAAATATTTGTTTCAGGCGGTGGCTCACAAAGTAGCGAGATATGTCAAATTACTGCTAATATGCTTGGTCGCCCTATTTCAAGGACACAAACACATGAAACATCGGGACTTGGCGCTGCAATGATTGGATATGTAGCATTAGGAGAATTTGAAACTATAAATGATGCAGTATCTAAAATGGTAAAATACAGCGATACATTTTTACCTGAAGCAGAGGAAAAAGATTTATATGCACAACTGTACAGTAAGGTTTATAAAAATATATATAATGCACTAAACCCAATTTATTCAAGTTTAAATAAGATATTAAAAAAAGGAGGAACACAAAATGAGCAAACCTTATAAAGAATTTTCACCTGATTGGTATACAGAGGTTGCACCTAAAAATTCATATCGTTCTATTTTTAAATGGGGTGATCCAAAAGAATATAAATATCCAAAAGAGGCTTTATATAAGACTTTAAAAGGCATATTCAAATTAACAGATGATGATTTTAAACAGCGCCTTGACTTAGGATTAGATGAAGTTAACTTTGATATAAAATGTAATCTTTCTGCTGAAGTCATTAGAAAGCTTAAAGATATTGTTGGTGAAAAAAATGTTTCTACAGACAACTATGCAAGATTATCTGTGGCTTATGGAAAAACCATGTACGATGTTATGAGGTTACGTAATAAAATTGTTGAAAACATCCCTGATGTTGTAATTTATCCTGAGAACAAAGAACAGATAGAAAAGATAGTAAAAGTTGCTTGTGAAAATAATATACCTGTAACAGTTTATGGCGGTGGATCAAGCGTTACTAGGGGTGTAGAGTGCATGAAGAATGGTATTTCTTTAGACATGCGTCCTAATTTTAATAAAGTAATTGAATTTAATGAAAAAGATCAAACAATTACAGTTCAAGCAGGTATGAGCGGACCTAGATTAGAAGAAGTATTAAATTCAGCTGATACTCTATACGGCGCTTCTAGAAAATATACTTGCGGACATTTCCCACAATCTTTTGAATACTCATCAGTTGGTGGCTGGACGGTAACACGTGGAGCAGGTCAAAACTCAACTTATTATGGGAAAATTGAAGATATTGTTCTTGGTCAAGAATACGCAACTCCAAGAGGGACTATAAAAACTGAGCCTTTCCCAGCCTCTTCAACAGGCCCAAATATTAACCAAATTATGATGGGAAGTGAAGGCGCATTTGGCGTTTTAACTCATGTAACTCTTAGGGTTAGAAGATTTATGCCAGAAAATCACTTGAGATTTTCATATATGTTTAAAACTTGGGAAGATGCACAGGCTGCTGCAAAAGAGATTATGCAAGGAGAATTTGGCTTTCCATCTGTATTTAGATTATCAGACCCAGAAGAAACAGATATTATGATGAAACTTTATGGGATTGAAGAAACACCATTACAGAAATTGCTAGTAATGCGTGGATTTAAGCCTATGGAGAAATGTCTATTCTTAGGATTTACTGATGGCGAATTAGGATTTTGCAAAAATCTAGTAAAGAATATACGCAGAATATGCAAAAAATACGGGGCAATGTATCTAACAGGAGTACCTGTTAAGGGATGGGAAGGTGGAAGATTTAAAGACCCATATCTAAGAGATACAATGCAAGATTTCGGTATTATGACAGATACTTTAGAGTGTTCTGTTACATGGGATATGATGAGTGAAGTACATAGATCAGTTCGTGAATATTGTAAGAGCAGACCAAATACAGTTTGTATGACACATATGTCACACGCATATCCACAAGGCGCAAATCTTTATTTCATATTTATAACTAAAATGACCGAGCTATCTGACTATACAAATTATCACTCTGGCATATTGAGTGCAATTCAAAAGTCAGGAGCAGCTATGAGCCATCACCATGGTATAGGAAAGATGTTTGCACCGTGGCTTGAAGGACAAATCGGTTCTAATCAAATGGACGTATTTAAATCATTAAAAAATCATTTTGACCCTCAAAATTTAATGAACCCAGGGGGAACTATAGGTCTTGACTTAACTGAAGAACAGAAAAAGTTTATAAGACCTAAATGGTAAAAGTATAAATGCAAAATATAATATTTTTGTTTTAGCAAGCATATATGTTTTATAAGAGTATATTGAGTGAGTTTTTGAGAGTGTGTGTTTATTGCATTTTCATTTGTTTATTTCAATATGCTCTTTTTATTAAATGGGTATAAAAATGAAAAAGCACTTGAACATTTAAGTTCAAGTGCTTTATACTTCCGATTAAATTATACGGCACGAGTTACTTTATCTGAACGTAAGCAACGGGTGCAGGCATAAACGCGACAAGGACTACCATCGACGATAGCTCTAACACGTTTAACATTTGGTTTCCAAGTTCTATTCGAACGTCTGTGTGAGTGAGAAACCTTAATACCGAAAGTAACACCTTTTCCGCAGATATCACATTTTGCCATAAATCTGCACCTCCTTTATGTTACTGAATTTTTAAACCAAGTAGTCTAACGTAGTTATTCTAACAGATTATGACACTAAAATCAAGTGTTTTTGAAATATTTTTTTAAAAAGGTTGGTTTTAGCTTATTATAAGTACCTTTATACTTGTAATTTTAAGCATTTACATTTATAATGGTATATTGAGGAGAGTGTTATTAATTATGCAAAACTTTTTTTCTATGCCAAACTTTTTTTCTGCAAATTTTACGGAATTTATATTCAAATTATTCATAAGATTAATTGTTGTCTTTACAGCGCTACCAATACATGAATTTGCACATGGCTATGTTGCAAACAAATTAGGCGACCCAACTGCAAAAAATCAAGGCAGATTAGATTTAAACCCATTTACCCATTTTGATTTATTCGGCACAACTGCACTTTTACTAACAGGATTTGGCTGGGCGAAACCTGTGCCAATTAATCCTTATAACTTTAGAAATCGCAAGGCTGGTATGGCACTTTCCGCTCTTGCTGGACCTGTGTCAAATATATTGCTTGGTACAGTCATAATGATAATTTATAAAATCATGTTATATTTTGTGCCAATTAGTTCTCAATTCTCTTTTACTCTTATGAGTGCAATACTTATGATGATTCAAATTAATATTGGATTGGCAGTGTTTAATCTTATACCAGTTCCTCCGCTTGATGGTTCAAGGATATTGGGATATTTTTTATCAGATAGAGCAAATAACTGGATTTATCAAAATGAACGTTATATTATGTTTGGATTATTTGGTGCTATTATGTTTACAAATATATTAGATTATCCAATTAATATCGTGACTGGGCTATTACTAAAAGGTATGAACTTTGTTACAGGATTTGTTGATATTATTGCAAGAGCAATTATGTAATATGATTTATTTTAGAGTGAAAAAACTCTATCGTGCATCATAGATTAACTTGTGGGGGTAGATGCTTGTTGCAACAACTAAGCTTTAAGATAGAAGTGTATGAAGGTCCATTAGACCTCATGCTTCACCTTATATCAAAGCACCAACTAAACATTAATGATATTCCAATAGCTGACTTGCTAGAACAATATATCTATTATATTGAAGAGATGAAAGCGGCAGATTTAGATGTCGCTAGTGAATTTTTAACAATGGCTGCAAGGCTTGTTTATATAAAGACCGTTTCTCTTTTACCTCGTCATGATGAAGGCGATGAGTTGAAAAAGGAACTCGAAGGGCAACTTTTAGAATATCAACTTGCTAAATTCATGGCACAGCATATGGCAAAACTTAATCAAGGCGGTCTGTTGTTTATAAGAAAACCACAGATATTTGAATTTGATAAAACGTATAAAAGGCAACACAATAAATCAGAATTATTAGATGCATATATTATCTCGATAGGTAAAGCAAAGCGCAAATTGCCACCACCACGAACAGCATTTAGTGGCATTGTTTCAAGGAGAATGGTATCAATTGAATCACGCATTGTTTTTGTCTTAAAGAAGCTGTATGAAACTGGTAGAGTGTCATACAATGAATTCTTTTATTCAGATGACCGTTGTGAGCTTGTTGCTACTTTTTTGGCAATGTTAGAACTTATTAAGTCAAAAAGAATTTCTATTGATGAAGAAAATACATATGTAAGCTTCAGTAAAAACATAGTGATTACAGATGATGAAATTGAAAAGATAAGTGATGAATATAATTAAGATACAGACAATGGAGAAAAAGATGGAAATAAATAAAATAAAAGGTGTAATTGAGGCAATACTATTTGCAAGTGGTGAGCCAGTGGGAACCGCAAAAATAGCAGAGTCTTTAAATCTTGAGTATGACGTGGTGCATAAATTGTTGAAAAACATGCAGGATAAATATGACAAGGATGAAAGTGGAATAGACTTAGTAGAGATTTCAGATAGCTTTCAGTTATGCACAAAGCCATGCCACTCAGAATATATAAAGAAAGCTCTTGAGATTAAACGAAATGTTCCACTATCACAAGCTGCAATGGAAATATTGGCAATTATCGCATATAATCAGCCTGTAACGAAAAGCTTTATTGAGCAAATAAGAGGTGTTGACAGTTCTCAAACAGTAAACTCTCTTGCTGAAAAAGGGCTAGTTGAGGAGGCAGGTAGACTTGATGTTCCTGGAAGACCAATTTCATATAAAACTACTATTGGATTTTTAAGGAATTTTGGACTGAAAAGTTTAGCAGACCTTCCACCGATACCAGATGAAAGTGGACAAGTTAGTCTTGATGATGTGACTAATGAAGAATAACAACATATTTAAAAAAATAACATAAAGAGAGGTGCCACAATGACAGCATTAATTATTATTGGCAGTGTTATAGGAATAATAGTGTTGTTATTATTGTTTAGCTTGACACTTTATGTTTATATAACTGATGAAGTAAAACTTTTTGTAGGTGCTTTTGGATACCAATATGAAGTTGACCTTGATGAAGATGATGATACTAAAGAAGAAAAGGAAAAGGTTAAAAGGAAAAAGCTTGTAAAAAAGAAGAAAAAGGTAAAGCAAGGGCAAGCAAAGACGCATAAGAAGAAAGTTGATGAAAAAACCTTTGCGGATACTGTTGAACTTGTGCTTACCATAATAAAGTCTGTTTTAAAGCCAACAGTTAAGCTTTT
>DAMDCT010000019.1:9399-16072 GCA_032091455.1 Oscillospiraceae bacterium
GTAGATATAATACCTGACTTTGTCTGTGATGAGGCAGTATATAATATATACTTTAAGGTGAAATTAAGATTTTGCCATATAATTGGCACTGTAATAAGTATGATATTTAAGTTTTTAGTTAATACTATCAAAAACAAGAAGGCGGAAGGTGTTCCACCGAAGCAAGCAAAAATAGGTAAGGATTCAATTGAAAAAGAACCCTTGCTTAATAAAAAATGATGCATAAATATTTATATTGTAAGAATTGTAAGAAAGGGAATTCATCACAATCGTGATGAAAATTATGGTGAATACTATGAGTGAACATCCAATTCAAGGACTAATGGGAACAACAATGTCAAAAATCAGAGAAATGGTTGACGTAAATACTATTATAGGAGATCCAATTATAACACCAGATGGCACAACGATTATTCCAGTTTCAAAAGTTGGGTTTGGTTTTGCGGCAGGAGGATCAGATTTTCCATCAAAACAACCAAAAGATATTTTCGGAGGCGGTTCTGGTGCAGGAATATCAATTCAACCTCTTGCGTTTTTGGTAATATGTAATGGAGATGTAAAAATTCTTCAAATGGAAAATAGCAAGAATACTTCTGATAGAATGGTAAGCATGAT
This sequence comes from Oscillospiraceae bacterium, assembly GCA_032091455.1. Taxonomy (GTDB): domain Bacteria; phylum Bacillota; class Clostridia; order Oscillospirales; family Ruminococcaceae; genus Paludihabitans. Next base: position 10,015 of record DAMDCT010000019.1, read on the forward strand.
GCCAGAAGTCATTGAGAAAATTAGTAGCCTTTTTTCTAAATCTGATAAGGACAAAAAATCTAAACCTAAAACAAAAACGGCTGAAGAAGAATAATATTAATTCCATTTGACATTACAAATATAATTTTTATAAAGTAGCATAAATTAAAGCTTTAAATAAATAATTAGGATGTATTTTAAGAGGATTAAGATAATACTGAATATGTATTTTGATTTCTTATTATAGGACAACTAACCACCTGCATAAACTATAAAAGTACAAATAAAACAAAAAAGCAGGTGGTATTTTGTTTAAAAGAATTGTTTTGTCGTTTATAATAATATGCTTCTTGACAACATCAGTTACAGCAGCAGGTGAAAAGAAAAATGACATAATAGCTAAGGGCTATGTGCTTATTGAAGCATCTACTGGTAGAGTAATTAGAGGCTTAAATGAAAATGAAAAGCTTCCAATGGCAAGCACAACAAAGATTATGACTGCGCTAATTGCGTTAGAGCAACCAAATATTAATGAATACTTTGAAGTGAATGAAACTGCTATAAAGGTAGAAGGCACTTCAATGGGTCTGCAAAAAGGGGATAAAGCCTCTTTTTTTGCATTGGCAAATGGTATGCTTATGGCATCAGGAAATGATGCGGCAAATGCCGCCGCAGTAAAGATTGGTGGCTCAATATCAGGTTTTGCAAAGATAATGAATAATCGTGCGGCAAAAATGTCATTGAAAAATACAAACTTTGTTACACCGTCTGGATTAAACGATGAAAATCATTACTCGACTGCATATGATATGGCAATATTAGGACGAGAAGCACTTAAAAACACAATGTTCGCATCAATTTGCCAAAGGACAAAAGCACAAATTGAGTATGGCAATCCACCTTACAAGCGGACATTATCAAACCACAATAGACTGTTGACCGAATACGATGGATGTATAGGCATAAAAACAGGTTTTACGAAAAAAGCAGGTCGATGTTTAGTTTCGGCAGCAACTCGTGATGGGGTAACACTCATTTGTGTTACACTGAATGCCGCAAATGATTGGCAGGTTCACAAAGACTTATTTGATTATGGATTTGAAAATGTAAAGAAGACAAAAATAGATGTATCAGTTGATGGAATATCAATTAATATTGTTGGTGGTGTAAATAAAAAATCGAGCGTAAAAACTCATATTGAAACAACTGCACCAATAAATTCGGATGAAGTGAAATTGCTTACAAAGCAAGTTTACATAAATAAATTTTATTATGCGCCTATACGTGAGGGCGATATTGTTGGAGAAATAAAACACTATTTAAATGGAAATGAAGTAGCTACTACAACACTATTAGCAAATGAAAATATACAGCAGATAGAGCGTTCAAATAAAAAATCATTTTGGCAAAAGGTAAAAGAGTTTTTGTTAATTAAATGAAAACCCAAGTGGGTAGGCTTGGTACTACTCATTACACAGGATTATGAATATTAATAGTTTTTAGTTAAAAAACAGGAGGTTTATAGAATGGCAATTGTAAGAATACAAAAAATAATAGCTGACAGTGGGTTTTGCTCAAGACGTAAAGCAGAAGACCTTATCGAGAAAAAACGTGTGAAGGTAAACGGACACCCAGCAATAATTGGACAAAAGCTAGACCCAATGAAAGATTTAATTACGGTAGATGGTGAGCGTATACTTTTTGAGAAAAAAAGAGAGCACGATTATATTATCATGAACAAACCTAGAGGATATTTAACATCAATGTCAGACGATAGAGGAAGACGTTGCGTAACAGATCTTTTACCTGAAACAAAACAACGTGTATTTCCAGTAGGAAGACTTGATTTAAACTCAGAGGGACTTCTTTTGTTTACAAGTGATGGAAATTTTGCAAACCAAATGATGCACCCAAGCCACGAAGTGTCAAAAACTTATCGTGTAACTGCAAGACCAGATATAACTGATCAACAAGCCGCACAGCTTGCAGAAGGCGTCTATATTGATGGTAGAAAAACTGCTCCAGCAGAGGTTAGAGTCTTAACAAAAGAACCTAACCGTGTTGTTATGGAAATTGTTATTAGAGAGGGAAGAAACCGTCAAATAAGAAAAATGTGTGAGGCTGTAAATCTTGAGGTTGCGCGTTTGAAAAGGACTGCAATTGGACCAATTAGACTTGGTATGTTAAAACCAGGCGCTACAAGGGAACTTACAAAAGAAGAGCTGAATGCTATTAGAACTGCGATTTCAAAACCTAGTTTTAAAGCGAGGGTTAGAAAATGATAAAAATTTTACCGTTAAGGGACAAACAAATATTAAATAGTTTAAATTTAAAAGAGGGCACAAATGCTGCCCTTGCTTTTTGTCTTTATGACGCCGATGAAATTGACGGCTACATACTCTATAACATAACAGAGCAAAGTGGAGAAGTCGTACTTGTAAAAGCAAGTGATGATTCAATGGTAGATGGTTTAATTCGTGCTGTGTTAGCAAGCTTGTATGACTTTGGAATTAACTCTGTTACATTTTCAGATGCAGTTGATATGGATATTGTTAGAAAACTTAACATAGTTAAGCCAAATGAAATAACTGTCCCTTCAATTAAAGATATATTATATAACTGCAAAAACTGCCAAAAGAATAAATAATCAAAAATTTAACATTGAAATATTAAAAATGGCTTGTTATTTTTATATCAATTGTGTATAATTGAATGTGGATGTGGTTTTATTAGTAAACTAAAATTACAAATCACAACACAATAGGCAAGATAAAAAATTATTTAACATAAAGAAACGGAGGAACTAAAATGAGTGAAGCAAAATTAAACAAGCTGGCTGAACTTTGCAATAACATTGATCAAAGTATACCAGCAAGAAAAAGACTTGCAACTCTATTTGATGCAGACAGTTTCGTTGAACTAGATGCCTTTTTAATGGCTGATGAGGATAACGCAGGTGTAGTTGCTGGATATGGTTTAATCGAGGGAGGAATTGTTTACGCATACTCTCAAGATGTAACTGCAAACAGTGGTGCAGTATCAAAATCACACGCAAAGAAAATTAAGAAGGTATATGAATTGGCAACAAAAACAGGTTGTCCTGTTGTTTGTATATACGATTCAAACGGAGCAAAATTAGATGAAGCAAATATGATGCTTTCAGCTTACTCAAAAATACTTATGTGGTCCAACAATATTTCAGGTGTAGTACCTCAAATAGCTGTTGTTCTAGGTACATGTGCAGGGGCTAGTGCAATGCTTGCTTCCAGTGCTGATTTTGTAGTAATGAGCAAAAAAGCTGAACTTTTCATGACAGCACCATTTATTACAAAAGCTAATGGCGATAAAACTGAGGGCGCTGGATCAGCTGAGAATGCTGCAAAAGCTGGTGTTGCAGCAATCGTATGTGATGATGAAGATGCTTGTTTAGATGAAGCAAGAAAACTTATCACAATGCTCCCTTCAAATAACTTATCTGCTGTTCCTCTATTTGACTTTGCTGAGGGTAGTAATATTATCGACCCACAAGCTTGTCCTAAACTAGTAGTAGAAGCAATTGCTGATGCAAATAGTACATTAGAACTTAATGCAGAGTATGCAAATGGTGTTTATACATTCCTTGCAACTATGGAAGGTGTAACTACTGGATTTGTTGCAACAAGTTTTTTAAACCCACTTGATTCAAATTCATGTGATAAAGCTGCTCGTTTTGTTAAAATTTGCGATGCATTCAATATTCCAATTGTAACTTTAGTAAATACAAATGGTTTTGAAATGACAGCAGATGTAAGCATTATTAAGAAATCTGCTGGATTAGCAAGTGCTTATGCTGAGGCTACTACTCCAAAAATTAGCATAATTACAGGCAAAGCTTATGGACCAGCTTATATTGCACTTGGCTCTAAAAACGCAAATGCGGATATAACTCTTGCATGGCCACAAGCTGAAATCAGTGCATTAGCTCCTGCTACTGCAGTTGAGTTCCTATGGGCTGATAAATATAAAGGTACAACAGATGTACAAGCAACAAGAAAAGCACTTGTTGAGGAATACATTGATACTGTTGCATCTCCATTTACAGCTGCTAAGGGTGGATTTATTGATAATGTTATCGCACCAGAAAAAACAAGAGCAACAATTATTAATATGCTTGATATGCTAGCTGGTAAAAGGGAAACTAAACTACCTAAGAAGCATTCAACTATATAATTATAAATATAATTTAATATTTAATATTTAATATAACAAGGAGGATAAAATACAATGAGAAGATTTAATATAAATGTAAACGGAAAAGCATATGATGTAGCAGTTGAAGAGTTAGGTGGAAATGCACCAGCAGTAGCTACACCAGTAGCAGCACCTGCAGCAGCTCCAGTTGCACCAGTAGCAGCTCCTGCACCAGTGGCAGCACCAGTTGCAGCAGGTGAGGGTGCAAAAGTTGAGAGCCCAATGCCAGGTACAATTATTGATGTTAAAGTTGCAGTTGGCGATACAGTTAAATCTGGACAACCAGTTGTTATTCTAGAAGCAATGAAAATGGAAAATGATATTGTTGCTCCAGTTGATGGCAAAGTTACATCTATCTTAGTTAAAAAAGGCGATACTGTTAATGCTCAGGATACATTAGTAACAATTGCATAGTTAAATAAATAAATTAGTAATGGAGGATAAAATAGATGGCAAAAGTGAAAATTACCGAAACCGTCTTGCGTGACGCTCACCAATCCCTAATTGCTACTCGTATGCCTATTGAAGACATGTTGCCAATAATGTCTGAAATGGACAAAGTTGGATATTATTCAGCAGAGGTATGGGGCGGAGCAACGTTTGACTCATGTTTAAGATTCTTAGACGAAGATCCATGGGAAAGATTAAGAACTATTAGAAAAGAAATGCCAAATACAAAATTGCAAATGCTTTTCAGAGGACAAAACATGTTAGGCTATCGTCACTATGCTGATGATATTCTAGAGTATTTCGTTCAAAAATCAATTTCTAACGGTATTGATATTATTAGAATTTTTGATGCATTAAACGATATTAGAAATCTAAAAGTTGCAATTGCTGCTGCAAAGAAAGAAAAAGCAGAAGCACAAGTTGCTATTTCTTATACAACAGGTGAAGTTTTCACAAATGAGTATTATAAAGAATATGCAAAGATAATTGAAGCAGAGGGTGCTGACTCAATCTGCATTAAGGACATGGCAGCATTGCTTACTCCTTATAAAACTGCTGAGTTAATCACAGATATTAAATCAGTAGTTAAAATTCCAATTCAACTTCATACTCATTACACATCTGGTCTTGCATCAATGTGTATTATGAAAGGCGTAGAAGCTGGTTGTGAGATGGTTGATACTGCAATGTCACCTTTGGCATTAGGTACATCTCATGCGCCAACTGAATCTATTGTAGCCGCACTTCAAGGAACTGAATATGATACTGGTTTAGATTTAGTTCATCTAAACAAAATCAGAGATTACTTTATGACTTTAAGAGCAAAATACATTAAATCAGGACTTCTTGATCCACAAATGCTTGCAACAGATACAAATGCATTAATTTATCAAGTTCCTGGTGGAATGCTTTCTAATCTGCTTTCACAAATGAAACAAGCAGGTAAGGAAGATCAACTTACTGAAGTTCTAGAAGAAGTTCCAAGAGTTCGTAAAGATTCAGGTTTCCCACCACTTGTTACTCCAACATCTCAAATTGTTGGTACACAAGCTGTGTTTAACGTAATTAACGGCGAGCGTTATAAGACTGTTACTAAAGAGTTTAAAGGTCTTGTTCGCGGCGAATACGGAAAGACTCCTGTTGCTATCGACCCAGAATTTAGAAAGAAAATCATCGGCGATGCTACTCCTATCGATTGCCGTCCTGCTGACTTACTAAAGCCTGAGCTTGATACTATTAAAAAAGAATGTGCTGAATGGATTGAGCAAGAGGAAGATGTACTAAGCTATGCACAATTTGGTCAAGTTGCAACTAAGTTCTTTGAGAAACGTCGCAATAAGAAATATAATATTGATGCAGACCATGCAGACAAAGCAAATAGCGTACACCCACTATAATA
>DAMDCT010000019.1:16082-34291 GCA_032091455.1 Oscillospiraceae bacterium
ATTTTAAAAGCTGTCCTTTTTAGGACAGCTTTTTTAGTATGAAAATATAAGTTATGATAATTAATGAATGACAGTGGAATTTATATTATTATGACTTTCTTAAATGTTCCATATATTTTACTGCAAAACTAACAGTCATGCTGTCGCCATTATTCCAAGTGCAATTTATAGTATAGTGTTCAATTTCATTGCCATTTTGTTCAAGAACAAATTTACTTGTGTTACAAACCAAAGAACTAACCCCATTAACTTTGCGATTTACAACGATTTTATCTGGTGGATTTTCATAAAATGATAAGTCTATTGCAGTTCCATCAAAAACAACTTGTGGTGATTTATCAGGGGAATTATTGCTTTTGTCAAAATAAGTAAAATTATAATAGTTTTGTTCACATCGCCTTGTATATTGTTTATCATTGATGCTGTTCCATTGATTTACACTAAGATATGGTTTAATTTTATTTTTTCCTTGGTATTTATCTGGAATATCAATATCGTAATTAGTTGCAGTTAAATCAACATACGGTTCATCAAATTCTTTCCACAGAGGAAAGAATTTTTGTTTTTTAGTATTATTATCATAAATGCATATCTCAAGGTCTTTAATGTCCCAACTTATAGACCTCATAAACGCAATTAAATTATCATTTATTCTTGAAAAATAAGATGAAATAAGATAATCATGCTTGACCTGGTCTTTATATGCCTTTAAATCGGTATTTAGTTCTTCTAATTTGCAACAATCGTTTGGTGTTTTTATAGCTAAGTTATCGTATATCTCACTGCTTCGCATGCTACACGTGTATATGGTGAACTTTTCTTCATTTGCCACACAACTATCAAAAACATATATTCTCTCTCCATCTTTAGATGCAATAATATTAGTTTCTTGTTTTATTTCATTTCTAAAAGTCTTATTCAAATCAATCCCAGCGCATATTGTACTTCTATTAAAGTCATATTCAAATATAAAGTTTTGAAAGTTAATAATAGCTTTTTCTTCATCAGCATATATGACTAATGGCATTTCTGCACCAATATTATCGGAGGAAATTGAGGTATGATTAGCTTGAATTGCCGAAAGAGACGGTGGAGTAAATTCATCTGTTACAAATAATTCATATAAACTACTTATATAAGCTGAGTCACCTTTGGTAGCATACTCGTACTGGTTCTTAAAAGTATCATTATCTGATTCTGAGAAAAAACATGCATTAAACCAATAGATTTTTTTAGTTCCAGTCTGTATAGGTGGGGAAAATTCCATACTATAACCGCCCTGAGGATTTTGATTTACCTGTTTATTTGGATCAACTAATTTTCCACGTTTAATAATATCTAATATTCTTTTTGCTTGCATTTCACTTAAATTATAACTACTATATTGTTGTGAGCAAGAGCCACCTTTTATAGTCATGTTTGGTGTTATTGCTCTTAATAATTTTGAAAATTCTATTTCGCTTTTAGAAAAATCCCGTACATCTTGCCCTAGCAATTTTTCTGCATCGGCTCTTGAATATTGTATAGTGTAAGAAATTAAATCATCATCAAGGTCAAAGTTTATTTTTTTTACGTTATCAATTTACGATAATAAAATAATTGCATTGTGTCTAAATACTGACTGAGATTCTGATTGATTATCACTATCTCTATAATAAGCTTTGGTTTTAGTGTCGGTTTTCAAATTTATTGTAATCTCATAGGGTTCAGCTTTGGTGAATAATTCAAAAGAATTGTAGTTTATCTCACTAGGAAATTTCAAAAGAGAGATTATTCCTCCAACTTTTGAGTTGTTGCCTACAAATGGAGTTTTGTATGAAAAAAATTTTTTCGTGTAATTAACGTCTGTATAGTATTCAACATCGTCAATGATTTTAAACGATGTTTCACCAACCAATTTACTCTCATCAATTATTTTAGATGAAACCTTTATAACATTGCTATTTAGAGTATCAATATTAACTTTTTGATTAGGATTAGAGATGAAGCAAATTGAAATACAGATTACTGCTATAACGGCAATAATACTCCAAAATATAGTTCTTGTGTGTAGTGCATTCATTATAGTAAGTTTCAATTAATCAACCTCTTTGTAAAATTATGTTTTATTGTAAATATAAACCTGTATCTAGTTTATCACATTAAATCTTATAGGTCAATTATATATCTGGCAAAAAATATGTGCTATAATAAGTTAAAAAATATTTTTAAACTATTGAAGACAATTTGATTTTACAATCGTTTTATATATTGTAGACAGGAAAGGTGGTGGCATAGTACTGATTCGATTGAATAAGTATAATTTTTTATGAATGAAATTGAATTCACACAGCTTGTAAAAACGTATAACAAGCTTATATTTACAGTGTGCCACCGCTTCGTAAATGACTATCAAGAGGCTGAAAACTTAACTCAGGACACATTTTTGACAGCATATAAGGTCATTGACAATTTCGTTGGAGATAACCATAAGGCTTGGCTTGTAAAGATTGCAACGAATAAGTGTAAGGACTTTCTAAAAAGCTCTTATGTAAAAACTACTAGTGTAGTAGAAGATGAAATATTTAAGCAAATAAAAGATGACAAAACAATAGAAGTTGAAATTGAGTCGCAAGAGCAAATAACACTTGTAAAAAATGCATGTACCAGTTTAGGTGACCCATATGAACAGATTGCATTATTGTATTTCATTGAGGATAAGAGCTTCAATGAAATAGCAACTGAGTTAGATATACCACTCAAAACGGTGCAAACCCGATATTATCGTGCACGAGATAAATTAAGAGTATTATTAAAGGAGGCTTTGTGTGATGCTTGATAACGCGTATTTTAAGAATGGACATTTAACCGCTCTATCATTTTTAATGCTTGATAGTGGCGAACTATCAGATAGAGAAAAAGAATTAATATTATATCATCTTTCAAACTGTAATGAATGCATGATGAAATATGTTGATAGTTTAACCGAAGACACACTCATTGATCCTCCAAGTGGATTAGAGCAAAAAATTCTCAATAAAATATCATCTCAGAGAACAAATAAAAAACATGGTAATAGCATAGCAATTCAATTTGTAAAATTAGCAATTGCAATTAGCATTACAATGGTGCTTTTTGTAAGTGGTGTATTTGAACTAATAGAATCATTTCCAACTGAAATGATAAAAAATAATAGAGAAAAGCAAATCGAGCAAAGTCAAAGCACAAAGATAACGGATGATATTAGCAATTCATTTAATCAATTTGCCCAAAAATTTAATAATTTCTATAAAGGAGAGAAAAAACATGAACGAAAATAACAACCAATATACGCAATATAATAATCCACAATATGTACATCCAAGAATTCAAACTAAGAGCAAATTTTTGACATTCATTTTTTCGCTAATTCCTGGGGCTGGACAGATGTATCAAGGCTTAGTAAAAAAAGGCATTTCAATTATGGTGTTGTTTTTTGGGGTAATTGCATTATCAATAATGTTATATATGCCTATAATATGTTTTGCATTGCCAATCATTTGGTTCTATGCTTTTTTTGAGGCAATTAACAGAATAAATTATTCAAAAGATGAGTTAAATGCAATTGATGATGATTTTATAATTAATCTAAAATTAGAAGAAAATGAGAAAGTTAAAAACTTATTCAAAGGTCGTCATATTTTATTTGGATGGATAATAGTAGCAATTGGTGTATATTCATTATTGAATATCCTAGTGTTTAATAATTGGGATTTGATGTCTTTGCTTGACGATAGGGTAAGAGCTGCTATGCGTGCTGTTGTTAGATTATTACCTAAACTGATTCTACCACTAATATGCTTGCTTATTGGAATCAAACTTATTAAGTCAAGTATAATAAAGGGTGAAAAAGCAACAGAAAAAAATATGGATCAAGGGGAATTTTAATGAAAAGTAGACGTTGTGTAAAAATTATTATGGGATCAATACTTGCATTAATTACAATTGTTTCAATTGTATTATTTGCAAATAGAAAAAAATCATATATTACTAATGGAGGCGAATATTAATGAAGCAAAGACGTGTAGGAACATTAACGTTAGGTTTAACATTAATACTAATTGGAGTTATTATTCCACTATCCCTTATTTTTAAAGAAAAAGCACTTACAATGCTGCAATTTGCACCAATTGTACTAATTGCACTTGGAATAGAAGTTTTATATTATGCATTTAAGTACAAGGAAGAAAAATTTAAATATGACGGATTATCAATTTTCATGGTGATAATGATTACGTTTGTAACAATTACGACTTCTATAGTAGTTCCTATTGCTCATAATGCTAATCAATATTATTTAATTGAAAATGAAGTAACGCAAGAAGCCCAAGATAAAATAGAAGATATTCTTGTAAAGCATAATTTGAATGGGAATGTTAATATTTATTATCATGGAAATTATTATTCAAATGAATTTTTCACCATAATTGATGAAACGAAAATTGATAAAAAAAATATTAGAGTGAATTGTCAAATAGAAATCGAAAATTCTGATGATGATTTAGATGCTACAAAAGCCGAGCTAATAGTATATAACATAGGTAATGAAATAGCAAAACAGAATATTGTAATTAATAGAGTTGATTTAACTTTAAACGGTAAGAAAGACACTTATAATATTTCACTAAGAGAGTCTCAATTAAAAGTTTTGACTTTGGACTATTTAAAAGGAAAACTCACTACTGATGAAGATTAACTCATTGTTGAATTGAAAATAAATAATTTAAGCTATATAACCTTTGGTAGTGTAATAAAAGTAAACATAAAGTTCTATAAAATCACATATAAATACAATGTTATTAATCATTTGATATTTTAACATTGTATTTATATGTGATTTGCGTTATAATATAGATAATAATGGCTTATTTAAAAGCATTTATATTTAAATTGTATATGTACAGATAATTAGGGATAGTCTAAAGATAAATTTATAAATGATTATCAATTTCACATAAATTTTACGATTAAACCTAGGAAGCATCAAAAAATATTGTATTTTTTAATTAAAATTAATATAAATTATACAAAAAGAAGGAGACATAATATGATTTTTATACCAATAGAATTTTTGCAAACCGGAATGGTACTTGCAAAAGATATAAGTTTGGAAATGGGTAATATTCCATTAATAACTAGAGGCCAGATGTTAAGCGATGTATATATAAATAAAATGCGCAAGTTAGATATAACTGGCGCATATATTGAGAGCAATATTGGTAGTGATATTCAAGTTAAAGAATTTATAGAACCAAAATTAAAGTGCAAAACTCTTGCATCAATAAAAAAAGTATTTGATGAATTTACAGAAAAGTCTGAAATAACATATTTCAGTTTAAATGCTGTATCAAATATGGCCAAAGAGCTGGTTATAAATATATTAGCAAAAGATGAGATTATAATTAATATAATAGAGTTAAAAGGATATGATGATTACACTTATCGACATTGTCTGTGTGTTGCAATTCTAAGTATTTCAATAGGAATAAAACTTGGATTTTCTACAAATGAATTAGTTGAAGTTGCAACGAGTGGGCTTTTGCACGATATAGGAAAATTAAATATACCAATAAATATTTTAAATAAACCAAGCAAACTAACTAATGAAGAATTTGAAGTTATAAAAAAACATCCTGAAAATGGATATGTGCAGTTAGGAAAGCAAATGATTTTATCGTCGGAAGAATTAATAGGAGTGTTTACACACCATGAAAAATATGATGGTACTGGCTATCCAAATGGTTTAGCTGGAGAGAATATACATTTATTTGGAAGAATTTTAGCTATAGCAGACGTGTATGACGCAATTACGTCTGACCGCCCATATAGAAAAGCTTGCTTTCCAAATGAGGCAATAGAGTTTATGATGAGTCATGCAAACGTACATTTCGATTATGAATTATTATTGTCGTTCTTAAAGATAGTTGCTGCATATCCTGCTGGAACCATAGTATCTTTAAGTAATGGTCAAACTGCGATTGTAGTTAAAAATAATGAACAAAATACATTGAGACCAATTATACGAATATTATATGAAGATGGTGGTTGCTCAAAAAATGTAGACTTACTTACTGATAAAAAATACTTAAATGTAACTATTGTAGGAATGGGTTATGAAAATAAGGATGTTAATTACCAAAGTATGAGAAGTGATAATGATAATAAAGTAACAGTATAATATGCATTTATTATGCCATAGGCTTATAGTATAGTTTATATTTAGATGGTGGTATTCCAAATCTTAAACGAAATGCATGACTAAATGTTTTAGAGTCACTGTAGCCTAAATGTTGTGCAACTTGGATAACGGGAGTATCTTGCACTAGCAATCTTATTGCCTCACTCATTCTGCAATTAGTAATGTACTGATATGGAGTTGTGTTAATCTTTTTTTGAAACATACGAATAAAATGTTCGGGTGTATAGTTAAAATGATCACTAATTTCATCAACAGTAAGTTGACGTGTGTAATTTTCATGTATAAATGACAGGATATTTGAAAATTCCTCATTTTTAATAGATAGATAGTTATTTTCATAGCAGTATTTTACAAATGAATTAATAAGTGAAAAGCGATATGGATTCATACTTTTCTTATAATCAAATTCATGTCGCATAGCTTGAATTAAATAGTAAAGACTGTAGTTTGATTGCAAATCAATTTCAATTAACTGATTTACTAAAGAGGGAAGTAGGTCTAAATGGAGCCAAAAACAATTTATTGGTGCATTTGGATTGTGTGTTAATTTGTATTTTTTAGAGCTTGGAAAGATGTACAGTTTACCAATATCTAATTTTTTAGTTACTTCGTCATCAAAATAATGCACTTCTCCACTAAGAATATAATATACTCTTGAAAAAGATGGAGCAATTTTTTCGTCTACAATCCATTCTTTAACTTGTACTCCGCATCCTTGGTCTAATAAAACCATTTTAATCTCCTTGTATCATAAAACAATATAAACCTTTCCATAACACTATTATAATGATGAAAATTAAAAAGTCAATTATTATGGCGTAAATATCAATAAATGAAGTGTTATTGTTTGTTTTTATGGTGTATGATATTTAAAAAAGGAGGTCATCAAAATGACTTTAACAAATAAAGAAATTGATATATTACAAGGATTGGCTAAGACCTATATGGAAATTGCTTCTTTGCCAACACAAAATGAAAAAAAAGAACTTTGGCTTTCACTTAACAGAGGTCAAATGCAACGTCCAATGATTATGATAGATCAAATTCCATGGCACGAGATGGATGTGGACGGAAGTTTAGTTAACCAGATTAGCAATCCATATTGGAGAAATGTTGAAACGCAACTTAGACAAACTATATATAAATGGACGCACATGCCAGCTGATATGGTAGTGCCACCTTACATTTTATTACCAAGGTTGACTAATAGCACGGGCTATGGTATAGATGTAGAAGAGGAAAAGTTAGTAGGTGACGCATCAAATGATGTTGTTGGACATAAGTTTTTCAATCAATTTGAAACCATGGAAAGTGTCGAAAGAATAAAAACACCTATTATTACAGTTGATAGAAAATGTGAAGAATTAATTCGCCAACAAGCTGAAGTAATATTTAATGGTATTGCTCCAATAAAAATGCAGGGAACTACCGTTCACTTAGGAATATGGGATTGGATTACTCAATGGATGGGTGTTGAAAATTGCTATATCGAACTAATGGATAGACCTGAATTAATGCATGCAATAATGGACAGGATTACAAATGCAACAATTGAATCTATTGAACAAATGAACCGTGAAAAAATATTTGATGTATACAGTAACATTTGTCATTGCTCACACACTTTTTCTGACGACTTGCCAAATGCCTCTTGTGATATGGATAATCCAACTTCAAAGGATGTATGGGCTTTTGGTTTAGCACAGCTCTTTTCATCAGTTTCCCCAGATATAACAGCAGAGTTTGAAGTTCCTTATATGAAAAAGTTATTCCCATACTTTGGCGCAATCTATTATGGATGTTGTGACCGCCTTGATGATCGCATGGATATTATTACACAAATGCCAAATATCCGAAAAATATCGTGTAGCCCTTGGAGTAATCGAGAAGTATTTGCAAGCAAGCTACCAAAGGGATATGTAATGTCAAATAAACCAACGCCTGCTTTACTTGCTGTTGACAGCATGAATTATGATGAAGTACGTGCTGATATTCGTAGGACAATGAAGGCTGCAAAAGATAATAATGTTAATTTAGAATTAATCCTAAAAGACATAAGTACAGCTAGATATGAGCCACAAAGACTATGGGAATGGTCAAAAATTGCATTGGAAGAAGCAAAGAACTATTAATGCTAAATAGAATTTATAATGGCAGTGTCACATAAAATATGTGACACTTTATGCCATTTGATAGATTAACATTAAGAAGGAGGAAATATATATGAATTCAAGAGAAAAAGTAATGAAGATTTTTAATCACAATGGTGATGGGCAAGGCGCAATGTGGACAGGTCATCCAAACGATAATACAATTCCAATTTATGCTGACAAATGGGGGATAGAACCAACTAGAGAAGCAATATTCACTCACTTAAATGATGATTGTCGTTGGATTAATGCTGATGGAGCTTATCATCATCCAGATGGTATTCCACTGTTTGATACTTCTTATGGAATAAAGCAACGTGCGACACTTAGTGCTGAGGGCTGTTTTGCAAATGCTGAAACAATTGAGGATATAGAAAATTATCCATGGCCTAGTGCTGACTATTGTGATTTCACTGATGTCTACAAAGCAATTGACAAATTCCAAGATAAAATGGTGTTTACAGGTATGTGGAGCCCATTTTTTCATATAGTAGCCGACTTTTTTGGTATGGAAAATTACTTTATTAAGATGTATGAAAATCCGGAAATAGTTGAAGCAGTAACTGAAAGAATAGTTGACTTTTATGTTGCGGCTAACGAAAAGTTTTTCGCAGGATTAGGCGATAGAGCAGATACAATGTTTTTTGGTAATGATTTTGGGACACAGTTAGATTTGTTTATATCTCCTGATAATTTCAGACGATTTGTAATGCCATCATTCAAAAGATTGATAGCAGTAGGTAAAAAATACAACAAGAAAATTATGTTGCATTCATGCGGCTCAATTTATCGTATAATTCCTGATTTAATTGAAGCGGGTGTTGATATATTACATCCAATTCAAGCACAGGCAAGTGGGATGAGTGCTGCTGAATTGGCACAATATAAAAACAAATTAGCTTTTGTAGGTGGAATTGATGCGCAGTCATTTTTCGTTAATGCTTCTCCACAACAGATTGCAGATGAAGTTCGCCGTGTTAGAGATATTTTAGGTCCAAACATTGTTATTTCACCAAGCCATGAGGAAATTCTTCCTAATGTTCCTGCTGAAAATGTATTAGCAATGGCACAAACTGCATTGGAACTTTAATTGTTAATGATTACATAGTAATAATTTCAGATTATAATAAAAAATCTCTCCCTATCATTTGATAGGGAGAGATTTTTGCTAATCGTTATCTTTATTTCTAATATCATTTCTCTTAATTTTACCACTTATGGTTTTTGGTAAAGACGGTACAAAGTCAATAATACGAGGATATTTATATGGTGCTGTTGTCTTTTTGACAAAGTTTTGAATTTCTTTTTTAAGCTCTTCGGATGGCATGTATTGACTAGTCAATACTATTGTCGCTTTTACGACTTGACCTCTTACTGGATCTGGTGCACCAGTAACTGCACATTCAAGAACAGCAGGGTGTTCCATTAAGACGCTTTCTACTTCGAATGGACCAATGCGGTATCCAGAAGCCTTGATAACATCATCAGTTCTACCAATGTACCAGTAGTAACCGTCCTCGTCACGATAAGCAGTATCACCTGTGTGGTAAACACCGTTTGCCCATACTTGTTTAGTTTTTTCTTCATCACGGTAATAGCATTTAAGCAAACCATAGTTTGTGCCATCTTCACGTTGTCGAATTACGATTTCACCAACAACACCATCATCAACAGTGTTCATATCGTCGTCAACAATATCTACGTTATATAGTGGTGAAGGTTTTCCCATAGAGCCAGGTTTAGGTTCACATCCTTTTAGAGTAGCAACCATTAGGGTTGTTTCAGTTTGTCCAAAACCCTCCATTAGTTTAAGCCCTGTTACATCTCTAAACCTATTAAATACCTCTTCGTTTAGTGCTTCACCAGCAATTGATACATGAGTAAGAGAAGCAAGGTTTTTAGCATTCATACCCTCTTTAATTAAAAATCTAAATACAGTAGGTGGCGCACAAAATGTAGTTATTTTATATTTTTCAATCATCGTAAGCAAATCATGTGGCGCAAATTTATCAAAGTCATAAACAAATATGCCTGCACCTTGTAGCCATTGACCATAGAGTTTACCCCAAACGGCTTTACCCCAGCCAGTTTCAGCTAGTGTAAGATGTAATCCATCTGATTTGCAACAATGCCAATGAACTGATGTTATAATATGAGCCAATGGATATGAATAATCATGCATAACCATCTTAGGGTTACCAGTAGTGCCTGAGGTAAAGTAAGCTAGCATATCATCATTTTTATGCGTTTCAACTCTATCAAAAGTGTCAGGATACTTGTTCATTTCTTCATCAAAGTTATCCCATCCGGATTTTGTGTTACGGACAATTATTTTAACTTCATATTTACCACATTCTTGTTCAGCTTCATCAACAAAATCAGTTACATGGCACGTTCCAGAACAGATAATTGCTTTTACACTTGCGGCTTTTGTTCTATAGACAATATCTTTAGTAGTTAAAAGGTTTGTAGCAGGAATTGTCACTGCACCAATTTTATGAAGAGCGAGTATGGTAAACCAAAACTCATAGTGCCTTTTAAGCACGATAATGACTTTATCACCTTTCTTTATTCCTTTTGCTGAAAGCATATTAGCAACTTTATTAGATGCTTTGCTCATGTCAGAAAAGCTAAAAATTCGTTCATCACCAAGTTCATTTGTCCATACCATAGCACGACGGTTTGGCTCAACTTCTGCGATTTTGTCAACAACATCATATGCAAAGTTGAAGTTGTCAGGGCATTGAACGGTAAACTTATTTAGTGTTCCGTTTTGATCAAAGCCTTCAGTACAAAACTGTTTGTAAAGGTTTTCCATAGTCATCTCCTGTTCTGCCGAAAAACGGCTACTAATTATTAATAAAATCTGTATTAAGCAAAAGCCTAATACAGATAAAATTCGCTATAATGGCAATACATTAATTATAGTTATTATAACCTTTATTGTCAAGTCGCACACTATACAAATGCAAGTTGGAGGTAAATATAATTTCGTAATTAGTTCTAAATAGAATGTTTAAAATATTTTAATAAATTTTATTATTTATTTTTGATTTTTTTCTTTTCATTGTAAGATAACAGTTTGAAACCTTCTCCTGTTATTGAGCCAGCCTCACCAACAATGATAAATGCCCTAGGATCTATTGAATGAACAATATCGTAGGTTTTATATACTTCTTGACGTCGAACAGCACAAAGAAGAACTTCGCCTTCAATTCCACTATAACACCCACGTGATTTTAAACCTGTTACACCACGGTCAAGCTCTTTAATTATTCTTTTAGATATTTCATCAGTATGTGTTGATATTATAAACATCATTTTACCAGTTCCACTATCAGTACCATATAAAACACTATCAATTACTTTCGTTGTAATGTAGATTATAACTATTGCATAAAATGGACTTTCTATGTTTTTATAAACAAAGAATGAAGCTACAACAATAATAATATCAATTATTAATAACAATTTACCTAATGATAAGTGTCGAACGTGCCTGTTAATCAAGTTAGCTGCAAGGTCTGTACCACCAGTAGTTGTTCCACGCATAAAAATTAATGATAGACCAAACCCAGCTGAAACTCCACCTAAAACAACAATAATAAAAATATTACCACGGTAAATAGGCAATATAGGCACAGTAATATCAATCATGATTGATGATAAAAACATTGCAACCGCTGTTTTGGCGACAAATTTATATCCGCCTTCAAAATAACCCCAAATAAAAAGAGGAATATTCAAAAGAATAGTTGTAATTCCAATTGGTGCTTTAAATAAATAATTAAACAGTGTAGCCAATCCTGTTAATCCACCAGGTGCAATATTATTTGGGGCTGCAAATGTATTAACAGATATAGCAATTAAAAGACTACCTAACAAAAACATAATCCCATCATATATTAAATTCTTTATTTTCTCATTATTAGTCATACAAAATCCTCATTTTCAATTATTATAAATATTTTATGCACTAATAATTATTATACTATATTTTTTTAAAACAGTCATTGTTTTTTCAAACTTATTATGTAAAATTAACAATTATTTCTTTTTTAGCAGATAGTTAAATACAAAAATACAATCCCACATAATAAATGCAGGATTGTATTTGAAAAAATTAGTTTAATCATTCTTTCTTATTACGGGAATCCAAATTTCACTTACATATTCAGGACTGCTGTTATCACCTTCATAGTAAACCTCTAGGTCAATGCTTTCTATTAACTCATATTCAGACTGTGGCAAAAATTCAGTATAGACACGCTTCCACATGTCTTGAATTGCATTTGGCATTGCACCAACGCACTTGAAAACAGCCCATGTACTTGCAGGAACAGTGATTAAGTTGTAACCGTTAGGAACAGTTTCTGCACTTGTTTCAACGCCAATAGAATAGTTGAAATGTTCATTGTCATATGGTGCATTTTTCGCATCACAAATACCCAGTGTAGTAGTGCCGACATTAACAGTTCCCACAATATTAGATTTGCTTTCTTTTTTTGCATAGGAAAGTAGTGTGCTTGCAGTACCATTTTCAAAACAATCTGTCCAAAACTGTGGAATTTCTTTTGCGCTTATTAGAGTATCAGATGAAAAGTTTTTTGTCTTTGCAATTACCTTAAATGCCTCTTTTTGTACGATTGAATAATTCATAATATCTCCGCCTTCCAATGTAATTTTTATTGACAGGCGACTGAATGATTTTAATTTTGCACCTGCTGTTCGAGCGGTAGATGGGGTAATTCCATGAAACCTTGTGAATGCCTTACTAAAGCTTTCAGGTGTTTCATAGCCATACTTCAAGGCAACATCAATAACCTTTGCACTAGACATTGATAATTCAATACCAGCCAATGTCAAACGTCTGTTTCTAATGTACTCACCAACCGTAATACCTGTAATCAAGCTAAATGTACGTTGAAAATGAAAACTTGACGAATAGGTACACTTTGCAAGGTTATTATAGTTAATTTCTTTTAAAATATTGTCCTCAATATAATTTATTGATTTTTGCAATCCCTTTACCCAATCCATTGTCATTCCTCCTGTCAACAACTATATTACAACTTTGTTATAAGGCTTTCCTGTTTTAATGTGCTGTGATTTGTCATGTGCTTATTCGAGCTAGAATAACTATACATCTAATTTTTTAAAAGCGCAAACAAAAAAAATGCCCCACATCAAACGGTGTGGGGCATTTACTATAAATATTTATTATTCTTTGCTTGTTCCTTTTGCAGCAATGTCAGCCATTGCATCTTTTCTTGAAAGGTTTATTCTGCCTTGACCATCAATCTCAAGTATTTTAACAAAGATTGTATCATCAACTTTAACAACGTCTTCAACTTTTTCTACACGTTTGTCAGCAAGCTTAGAAATATGAACTAATCCTTCTTTACCAGGAGCAATCTCAACAAATGCACCAAATGTCATTAAACGAGTAACCCTACCTTTGTAAATTGCGCCAACCTCAGGGTCATTTGCAATAGATTCAACGATAGCAAGTGCACGGTTTGTTTTATCTAAATCAACACCCATGATTACAACTGAACCATCATCATTAATGTCAATTGTAACTTCACAATCAGCACAGATTTTTTGAATAACCTTACCACCTTGACCGATAACCTCACGGATTTTATCAGTTTTAATAGTAGTTTTAAGCACTTTTGGTGCAAATTTTGATACGTTCTCTCTAGTTGTAGGAAGTGCTTTTAGCATAATATCATCAAGAATATAAAGTCTTGCTTTTCTTGTTTTCTCAAATGCTTCAGCGATAACTTCCATAGAAAGTCCATCAACCTTAATATCAACTTGAATAGCAGTGATACCTTTATGAGTACCGCCTACCTTAAAGTCCATATCTCCGTAGAAGTCTTCTAGACCCTGAATATCAACCATAGTTTCCCATTTGCCATCTTCCATTGTGATAAGACCACATGAAATACCAGCAACAGGAGCTTTAATTGGAACACCAGCATCCATAAGTGCAAGTGTAGACGCACAGATAGAACCTTGAGAAGTAGAACCATTTGAAGAAAGAATTTCTGAAACAAGTCTCATTGCATATGGGAACTCATCAACGCTTGGAAGTACAGGAACTAATGCTCTTTCAGCAAGTGCACCATGGCCGATTTCACGACGTCCAGGACCTCTGCTTGGGCGAGTTTCACCAACTGAGTAAGAAGGGAAGTTGTATTGGTGCATATATCTCTTTTCAACATTCTCATCAATTCCGTCAAGCATTTGTGCATCTCTTATTGGACCTAATGTAGCAACAGTTAGAACTTGAGTTTGTCCACGAGTAAACATACCAGAACCGTGAACTCGAGGTAGCATATTAACTTCTGCAGCTAATGGGCGAAGTTGATCCATTTCACGACCATCAACACGTTTGCCCTCAAATAGCCAGTTTCTAACTATATATTTTTGTAGCTTATACATAACTTCGCCTAAAGTAGGCATAAATTGTGCATATTGCTCTGATAATTTCTCTTCAATTTCAGCAACGATAGGCTTTAGACGCTCTTCACGAACGTTCTTATCGTCAGTGTCAAGTGCTAGTTTAACTTTGTCAAGACAAAGTGCTTTTACTGCATCATAAAATTCAACATTAACACCTTGTTTTTCAAATGTGAACTTTGTTTTGCCAATTTCTTTTTGAATGTCACTGATAAAAGCAACCATTCTCTTGATTTCTTCATGTGCCAATTTGATTGCGTCAAGCATTTTTGCTTCTGGAACTTCATTTGCACCAGCTTCAATCATAACTACTTTTTCAGCAGATGCAGCAACAGTTAAATCTAAATCAGAAACTTCTCTTTGAAGTCTGTTAGGGTTTAAAACAAGCTCGCCGTCAACTAAACCAACACTAACTCCGGCGATAGGTCCATTAAATGGAATATCAGAAATACTTACTGCGATAGAAGCCGCAAGCATACCAGCCATTTCTGGTGAGTTGTCAATATCAGTAGCCAAAACAGTCATAACGATAGAAACGTCGTTTCTCATACCCTCTGGAAATAGAGGACGCATTGGGCGGTCAACAAGACGTGAAGTAAGAATAGCATGTTCAGTTGGACGTGCTTCACGTTTCATGAATGATCCAGGGATTTTACCTACTGCATACAGTTTTTCCTCATAATCAACTGATAGAGGGAAAAAATCA
Source organism: Oscillospiraceae bacterium (assembly GCA_032091455.1). Taxonomy (GTDB): domain Bacteria; phylum Bacillota; class Clostridia; order Oscillospirales; family Ruminococcaceae; genus Paludihabitans. Next base: position 31,624 of record DAMDCT010000019.1, read on the forward strand.
ATACCATCACGTGGCTTATTTGATGCAGTAACGTTAGCCATTACAACAGTTTCGCCGTAGCGAACCCAGCAAGAACCGTTAGAAAGTTCACAAGTTTTACCTGTTTCAACAACTAATGGTCTACCTGCAAAAGTGGTTTCAAATACTTTGTAGTTTTCGAACATAAGAATTGCCTCCTTGTTTCGCACAATAGCAAAATGGTAGGTTTAGCACAAAATCCTACACTCTAAATAAAAAATCAATGAGTAAAAGATGTACGATTTAATGCTAAATTTCCCACAATAAATGCTATTGATGCTATTGTTTAAATTCAAATGAAAAAGTAGCTTTATAGATAGGCGATTTAATAGTATAAATCTTTGAATATAAAAATATTATAACCAACAGTGTCAAGTTATATATCAATAATTGTAATAAAAAGCTACATTGCCAAAAAGCTAGATGGCAATACCATCTAGCTTTTTATAACAAAATTACTTACGGATACCAAGTTTAGCAATAGTTGCACGGTATCTTTCGATGTCATTGTTCTTTAGGTAGTTTAATAGGTTACGACGGTGACCTACCATTTTTAGAAGTCCACGACGTGAGTGGTGATCCTTCTTGTGGATTTTAAGATGTTCAGTTAAATCGTTAATTCTTGTTGTAAGAATTGCAACTTGAACTTCTGGAGATCCTGTGTCTGTTTCGTGTAGACGGTTGTTAGTAATAACTTCAGTCTTTTGTTCTTTTCTCATCATAATGAGTTCACCTCTTTTTTTAGTTGCAATGTCATAGCAAGGGGCAGGTAAAATTCCTCTTAAAAGAGGCATAATCCCACAAGCTGCGGCATAGCACTGAATAAGTATAACATAACGGCTTTAAGTTGTAAAGTGTTTTTGGTTTTTGAATATTTATTCGACATTAAAACAATAAATGACAAAATACTTTCTATAATATAACTATTTATTAGCATTTAAATGAATATCTAGAGTTGTTAATTTAATTAGCATAAAAAATCTTCAATATTTGCTTTACTTTAATCGTGTAGTATTGTAAAATAAATGTAATCAAAGATTAGTTTTAATGCTAATAAAGTTATTATACCACAAAAAATGAGGTATGATAATTTTGTTACGCTAATCTAAGGAATAAACAATTTATAAACGCTACGTTTAAACTGAGTTTATAAACATGAAAAATTACAAAAGCATTTAGTGCCTTTTTTAGCGTATACTAAATCAATTTAAATTTTAAAATAGTAAATACGCTTCCTGCAAAGAGCTTATAAGCTTTTTGTATCGTAATTTTTAAGAATAGAAAGGGTGGTCGATAAAATGGAAATTAAGTATAATCGTATATTGTTAAAATTAAGCGGTGAAGCGCTTGCAGGGGATAAAGGTTTTGGACTTGATTACACTGTAATTAGGAGTGTTTGTAAAAGCATTAAAGAATGTGCACAGCTAGGAACACAAATAGGTATAGTTGTAGGTGGTGGAAACTTTTGGCGTGGACGTTCAAGCGGTGCAATGGATAGAACAAGAGCAGACCATATTGGTATGTTAGGTACAACAATGAATGCGCTTGCTGTAGCCGATGTATTAGAGGAAATGGGCGTTGATGTTAGGGTTCAAACTGCAATTGCAATGCAAGCAGTAGCAGAGCCATATATAAGGAATAGAGCAGTAAGACATCTTGAAAAGGGTCGAGTTGTTATATTTGGGTGTGGTACGGGAAATCCATTTTTCTCAACAGACACTGCCTCTTCACTAAGAGCCGCAGAAATTGAAGCTGATATTATCTTTAAAGCAACAATGGTTGATGGTGTATATGATAAAGATCCAAACAAGTTTGATGATGCAGTTAAATACGATACACTAACTTTTGGCGAAGTTTTGTCAAAAAACCTTGGCGTTATGGACTCAACAGCAGCGTCTATGTGTAAGGACAACAACTTACCAATCTTAGTATTCAATCTAAACCGTCCACAGAATATAGTTGATGCGGTACTGGGTAAACCAGTGGGAACGCTCGTAGTCAACGACTAACGAGGGTAAGTCGTAGTCCACGGACAACAACTTACCAATCCTAGTGTTTAATTTAAACCGTCCACAGAATATAGTTGATGCTGTAATTTACTAATTTGTTTCAGAAACTGAGGTTTCTTTCACAAATAAGTAACGGTAAACCAGTGGGAACGCTCGTAGTCAACGACTAGCATAAATCATTAAATTATAACAAAAATTACTATAACAAAATATTTGGAGGTATCATGATATGAAAGAAAGAATTATTAAAACTGAAGAAAAAATGAAGAAATCAATTATTGCTCTAGAAAATGAATTTAGAACAATTAGAGCAGGAAAAGCAAATCCAGCGGTACTTGATAAGATTCACGTTGATTACTACGGAGTACCAACAAAAATTGACCAGATGGCTGCAGTTTCTGTTCCAGAAGCAAGAATGCTTGTTATTCAACCATGGGATATGTCTGCTATATCTAAAATTGAGAAAGCAATACTAACATCTGACTTAGGCATAAATCCAACAAATGATGGAAAAGTAATAAGGATTTCATTCCCACAACCAACTGAAGAACGCCGTCGTGAACTTGTTAAAGAAGTGAGCAAATGTGGTGAAGAGGGTAAAGTATCTATTCGTTCAATTAGACGCGAAGCAAATGAAAAGT
>DAMDCT010000020.1:0-8667 GCA_032091455.1 Oscillospiraceae bacterium
AGATCCAAACCGCCCAATGGGTTCATTCTTATTTTTAGGTCCAACAGGTGTCGGCAAAACAGAGGTATGTAAAGCGTTGGCGGAGGTTTTATTTGGAGATGAGAATTCAATTATAAGATTAGATATGTCTGAATATATGGAAAAACATGCTGTATCTAGAATGATTGGCTCGCCTCCAGGATATGTTGGTTTTGAAGAAGGCGGACAGCTTACTGAAAAAATCAGAAGAAAACCATATTCAGTATTACTTTTAGATGAAATTGAAAAGGCGCATCCAGATGTGTTTAACATACTATTACAGATACTTGAAGAAGGTATATTGACTGATTCGCAAGGTCGGAAGATAGACTTTAAAAATACAGTTATTATTATGACCTCAAATATTGGTGCAAGGCTAATATCTGAACGAAAAAACTTTGGGTTTACAAATGTTGACACATCAACACAAGATGAAGCCGCAGATAAATCAGCGGTTTTGGGAGAACTTAAAAATCATTTTAGACCAGAATTACTAAACAGGTTAGATGAAATTATAGTTTTTCATAAACTTACTAAAGAGAACATTAATAGTATTGCAAAAAATATGCTTAATGTATTTTGTAAGCGAGTTAATGCACTTGAAGTTAATATAGAGTTTACTGATGCTGTGGTTGATAAAATTGCTTCAATTGGATTTGACCCAATATATGGTGCTAGACCACTAAGAAGAGCAATTACATCACATATAGAGGATAAACTTTCACAAAAGTTGTTAGAGGGCAGTATTTGCAAAGGTGAAAACATTATAATTGATGTTAAAAATGATGAATTCACTTTTGTACGCAAATAACGTTAATTAATACCAACGCAGTATACTTTCTGCGTTGGTATTTTGTATCAATTATCTATTCACAAATACAAGATATTGTGTTATAATTTAAAATTAGTTATGGATAAACAAATGTCTACATTTTTAAAAGTCAGGGGATGTTTATTTGACGGAAAATAGTAATAAAAAGTTGAATAGTGATGAGTTAAAAGAACAGTTTGATTATATAAATAGGATTAAGCAAATATATAACAGTAAATACAATGATAAAATGCTTTTAGCACATGTGCATTCATATGGATGTCAGCAAAATGTAAGTGATGGCGAAAAGATAAAAGGAATGCTTGCTCTAATGGGATATGGTTTTTGCGATAGTCCAGATGAAGCAGATTTAGTAATTTATAATACTTGTGCTGTTAGGGAAAACGCAGAAGACAGGGTTTTTGGTAATGTGGGCGCTTTAAAACACAAAAAGCACAGAAATCCAGATTTGATAATTGGATTATGTGGATGTATGATGCAACAAGAACATATTACAGAAAAAATCAAAAAAAGCTATCCGCATGTTGATATTGTATTTGGTACTCATGTAATTCAAAAGTTGCCAGAAATGATATATAACCTAATAAAAAATAATAAGCGTATATTTAATATAAACGATACTAATAATGAAATTGTAGAGGGTATCCCTATCAAGCGTGATAAGACTTATAAAGCATGGTTGCCTATTATGTATGGTTGTAATAATTTTTGCACATATTGTATTGTTCCATATGTTAGGGGTCGTGAAAAAAGCAGGACAAGCACTGACATTATAAATGAATTTACTGGTCTCGTAAATGAAGGTTATAAGGAAATCACCTTGCTTGGGCAAAATGTAAATTCATATGGTCAAGGTTTAGAAGAAGATATTGATTTTGCTCGTCTTTTGCGAAAGTTAAATAATATTGCAGGCGACTTTAGAATTAGATTTATGTCTTCACACCCAAAGGATGCAACAAAAGAGTTGATTGACGCAATTGCTGATTGCGATAAGGTGTGTAATCATTTTCATTTGCCAATACAATGTGGTAGTAATCGTGTGCTTGAATTAATGAACAGAAAATATACAGTTGAAAACTATCTTGAACTTGTAAATTATGCAAGAGAGAGAATACCTGATATTTCATTTACAAGTGATATTATAGTTGGTTTTCCCGGTGAAACTTATGATGATTTTAAGCAAACAGTTGAACTTGTAAAAAAGGTTAAGTTCGACTCTATGTTTTCATTTATTTACTCAAGACGAGTTGGGACAAAAGCCGCTGAAATGGAAGACCCAATTCCTGTTGAGGAAAAGTCAATTTGGTTTCAAGAGCTTTTAGCAACACAACGAGAGATAGGTAAGATGAAATATAAAGAGTGTGTAGGTAAAATATTCAAAGTCCTTGTTGATGGAGAAGGAAAAACAGGAGATGAATATCTTACTGGCAGAAACGAAGGATATATGATTGTTGACTTTAAGGGAGAAAAAGACTTAGTTGGACAATTTGTCAACGTAAAAATAACAAAGGCATTAAACTGGGCGCTATTAGGTGAAATTATTTAATAGCTACTGGTATAATCAATAAATATTTTATGCCCAAAGGGCAGAAACGGAGTTTACAAATGGATATAATCAAAATGGCAAGAGATTTAGGCAAAGCAATACAGGACAGTGCAGAATATAAAAGAATTACTGCTGCAAAAGCTGCTAATGATGCAGATGTTGAGCTTCAAAATTTAATTGAAGTGTTTAATATGACAAGAGTAAAACTTTCAACTGCAATGCAAGCAGAGGAAAAAGATGAAGAGTTATTAGCAAAACTTGATAAAGAATTAAAAGAAACTTACACCACTGTAATGGGCAACAAGAATATGCTTGAATTTAATGATGCAAAGCAAGACATTGATGCATTAATGAACGGAGTTAACAATATTCTTGTAGCTTCAGTTAATGGTGAAGACCCAGAAACTTGTGAAGCACAACCAGCAGAATCTTGCGGTGGAAGCTGCTCTAGTTGTTCTGGTTGCCACTAAACAAAACACTTAACAAAAAGGAGGGACACACATTGGCTAGTATTTCGCCTATGATGCAACAATATCTTGATATTAAAAGTCAACACAGAGACCATGTTCTATTTTTTAGGCTTGGGGATTTTTATGAAATGTTCTTTGATGATGCTATTAATATTTCTAAAGAACTTGAGTTGACTTTAACCGGTCGGGACTGTGGTATGCCTGAAAGAGCGCCAATGTGTGGAATTCCTTATCATTGTAGCGAAGGCTACATTAAAAAATTAATTGACAAGGGATATAGAGTTGCTATTTGTGAGCAGGTTGAAAATCCAGCAGATGTACTCAAAGGTATTGTCAAAAGGGAAGTTGTACGTATTGTTACTCCTGGTACAGTAATTGAAAATTCACTTTTATCAGAGGAACAAAATAATTATATAGCCTCCATTATTATTGAAAAAAAAATGTTTGCAATTTGTTTTGCAGATATTTCTACAGGAGATGTTTATTTAACAGAGCAAAAATCAAATAATATATCGGCAGAAGTAATAAATGAATTATCTAAATTTTCACCATCTGAAATCCTCTTTAATGATAATATTTTACCATTAAATGATATTTCAGAATTTATAAAGCATAAACTTATTTGCGTTTGTGAAATGTATGATGAAAAAGATATTAATAGCAATAATTGTATGAAAACTGTTTTAAATCATTTTGATGACAAATCAATAGAAGATTTAGGAATAGATCAAAAACCACTAGCTATAAAAGCTTTGGGTGGTTTAATTAACTATGTAAATAAAACTCAAAAGAATGGTGCACAGCGTATTGTTAATGTTAATCTATATAAAGAAGACCAATATATGAGCATTGATATAACTGCGAAAAGAAACCTTGAAATAACCAAAACAATGCGGGTAGGGGAAAAGCGTGGAACAATTCTTTGGGTATTAGATAAAACAAAAACGGCAATGGGCAAAAGGTATATAAGAAAAGCATTAGAACAACCTTTAGTGTCCTTAAGTGAGATTACAAAAAGGCAAAGTGCGGTATACGAACTTTTTGAAAACAGTCTTATAAGAGAAGATATTTCATCCTCACTATCGAATGTGTATGATCTGGAGAGATTAATGACTAGAGTAGTATATGGGTCGGTTAATCCTCGTGAAGTTCGCGCATTAGCATATACAATATCAAACATTCCAACAATAAAGACAATATCAAAGGATTTCAAATGTCAGTATTTAGCAGATGTTAACGAAAATATTGATACTTTAGATGAAGTTTACGCATTAATTGGAAATGCAATTTCAGATGAACCCCCAATAACATTAAAGGATGGTGGGGTAATAAAAACAGGCTTTAATACCCAACTTGACGAGTATCGTCACTTATGTGATAACGCAAAGAAATATATTGCACAGATAGAGGAAAATCAAAGACAGGAAACAGGTATAAAAAATCTTAAAATAAGTTATAACCGCATATTTGGATATTATATTGAAGTTACTAAATCATACCTTGATTTAGTGCCCGAAACATACATAAGAAAACAAACTCTGGCAAATTGTGAAAGATACATAACACAAGAATTGAAAGAACTTGAAGCTAAGGTGCTTTCAGCGAATGACAAGATACTAGCGTTAGAGATTGAAATTTTTGATGAAGTAAGAAAATTTATTGCTTCAAAGATAGACTTGATTCAAAAAACTGCATCAGCAATTGCTAAGTTGGATTTTATTTTATCATTAGCTCAAGTTGCAAGTGAAAATGGATATGTTTGTCCAACAATTACAATGGATGGTTCAATATCAATAAAAGATGGTAGACATCCAGTAGTAGAACAAATGTTGAATGATTCATTGTTTGTTCCCAATGATACTTTGCTTGATTGCAAAGACAATAAAATGCTAATTATTACTGGGCCAAATATGGCTGGTAAATCAACATATATGCGTCAAGTTGCAGTGATAACAATTATGGCGCAAATAGGAAGTTTTGTACCGGCAAGCAGTGCAACTATTAGTATATGTGATAAAATATTTACACGTGTTGGTGCATCAGATGACCTATCAGCAGGTCAGTCAACTTTTATGGTAGAAATGAGTGAGGTTGCACATATTATTAAAAACGCAACTGCAAGAAGTCTGGTAATTTTAGATGAAATTGGACGAGGAACATCTACATTCGATGGCATGAGTATTGCAAAAGCTGTTGTATCCTATATGGTTTTAAATAAAAAATTAGGTTGCAAAACGTTATTTGCAACCCACTATCATGAATTGACAACACTTGAAAGCGAATTAGGTGGAGTAAAAAACTATAATATTGCAGTAAAGAAACGTGGCGACGATATAACATTTTTACGTAAAATTATTCGTGGTGGTGCGGATGATAGTTATGGTATTGAAGTTGCAAAACTAGCCGGAGTTCCGCAAGCAGTAGTTGAACATGCAAAATCTATTTTGGCTGAGCTAGAAAACGAGAATTCCAATATGAAAACAACACCTATTATGAATGAAAAATCTGATGATATTGATTTTTCACAAATAAGTTTTGTGCAAGAAAACAACTCAATTATTGCTGATAAATTATCTGTTTTGCAGATTGATACATTAACTCCTATTGAAGCATTAAACGTTTTGTATGAACTAAAAAAACTAATATAATCAAGAAGTTCATTAATAGAGTTAAAACAATAAAAGTTTTCATAAGGGAGAGGATAGATATGGGTAAGATTAATGTTTTAGATAAAAGTATTTCTGAATTAATAGCAGCCGGTGAAGTAATCGAACGTCCCGCATCTATCGTAAAAGAACTTGTGGAAAATTCAATTGATGCAGGTTCATCTGCAATAACGATTGAAATTAAACGTGGTGGTATTAGTTACATACGTATTACTGATAACGGTAGTGGAATTTCAAACGAGGATATTAGTGTCGCATTTAAACGCCACGCAACAAGTAAGATTAAAGTTTCGGATGACCTTGATAATATTGGAACTCTTGGATTTCGTGGAGAAGCACTATCCTCAATATCAGCTGTTTCACGATTGCAAATGACATCAAAGACAAAAGAAGCTCAATTTGGTACTAAAATCGAACTTGAGGCTGGCGAAGAATTGTTAGTAGAAGAAGTTGGATGTCCAACTGGTACAACTATTATCGTAAAGGATTTGTTTTATAATGTTCCTGCAAGACTAAAGTTTTTAAAAAAAGACATTTCCGAGGCTAATGTTATAAGTGGAATAGTTGAAAAACTTGCACTTTCTCATCCGGAGATTTCATTTAAATTAATAAATGAACATAAAATAAAACTTCATACACCTGGAAATGGTGAATTAATTTCCGCAATTCATGCAGTATTAGGAAAAGAGTTTTCATCTGCTTTAATCCCTGTAGATTATGAATATAATGGTATTCGAGTTAATGGTTACGCTTCAAATACTCAGAATAGTAGAACAAACAGAGGATTACAACACTTTTTTGTTAATTCGAGGTATGTAAAGTCAAAGACCTGTACAGTCGCAATTGAAGAAGGATATAAGAATTCTATAATGATAGGTAAGTATCCATTTTGTGTTCTTAATGTTAATGTTCCATTTAATAGTGTTGATGTAAATGTGCATCCAGCTAAGATTGAAGTGCGATTTATCAATGAAAGAGCAGTATATGATGTGATATATTTTGCAATAAAGTCAGCTATTAGTAATAATGACGTTTTATCAAATGCAATAAGTCCAATGAAAAAATACACATCTACTAATGTGCTTTCCACATTTAAAAATGAAGATTTAGAGCAGATAAAGCTAGATAAAACCTCGCAAGATGAAACTGTAAAGTATAATGACTTTACAGCGGATAAATCACCTAATATAATAGTTAATAATAATACGAATTTATATGAATGTAATCAAACTTGCGATAATTATCAAAACAATAAAAATGTTGATGATATTATTAAATGTCAAAATCGAAGTGAGGTAAATGATGTTTCTGAATTCAACTATATTAATATAAATAGCTTTAAAAAAAACAATAATGAGATAGTTGAAGATATTAAACCAGTAATAAAACTTGAAGACACTATTGAGGATGTTAAAGAAACACCAAAAAACAAAGTGGATATTTCAATTAGAATTATTGGTGAACTTTTTAAAACTTACATTTTGTTTGAAACTGATGATAACTTCGTAATGCTTGATAAACATGCAGCACATGAGCGACTTTTATATGAAAAGCTTAAAAAGTCTGTTTTGACAGATGAAAAACAACTTTTAATAAAACCTATTGTTATTGTTCTATCAGTGGATGAATTTACAGCGTTAATGTCAAACACTAGGTTGCTCAATAGTATGGGATTTAGTTTTGATGAATTTGGTAATAATACAATTGCAATTAGAGAAGTTCCGCTTGTGCTCTCAAAATATAATGTGGAGGAAATTATTATTGATATTGCTGTGAAATTATCGGAAAATAAAAAAGATGTTTCAAGTGATATTTTTGAAAATTTATTGCATTCTATTGCTTGCCGTTCTGCAATTAAGGCAAATGATACAAGTTCAAATGATGAGTTAATAGAGCTTACAAAACTTGTCCTTTCAAACGATGAAATTCGACATTGCCCACATGGAAGACCTATTGTTACATTGACATCAAAAAAAGATATTGAAAAACGGTTTGGCAGGATATAACATATTTTGAAATGGAGTTATTTATGACTAAGATACCGATAATTGTGATTGTTGGACCTACTGCTTCAGGAAAAACAAGTTTGGCTGTAGATGTAGCAAAAAAATATAATGGCGAAGTTATATCAGCTGACAGTATGCAGATATATAAATCAATGGATATAGGCACAGCAAAGCCAACAATTTTAGAAATGGATGGAATAGTTCATCATTTAATTGATTTTCAAGATCCCCAACAATCTTTTAGTGTAGCTGATTACGTTGAATTGGCACATAAAACTATAGAGCAAAGTCATGAAAACAAAAAACTACCTATAATTGCAGGTGGGACTGGACTATATATATCTTCGTTATTAAATAATATTCAATTTGACAAAACTGAAAGTGATGAAACTATTCGTCAATCATTATACGAATATGCAAAGCAAAAGGGTTCGGATGAACTTTTTAATATGCTTAAAGAAATTGATCCACAAAGTGCAGAAACTATCCATCCTAATAACATACCTCGTGTAGTTCGTGCAATAGAAATATATAAGCTTACAGGTACTACTATGTATGAACATCAACAAAAAAGCAGACTAGTTCCATCAAGATATAATGCACTTAAAATTGGTATTAACTATGCTGATAGAAAAAAATTATACGAAAGAATAGACAAACGTGTCGACATAATGATTAATAATGGTTTAATTGAAGAGGCGAGGGATATTTTATCAGGAGATTTTGCATCAACTGCTATGCAGGCTATAGGATATAAGGAACTAAAAGCATACATTGATGGGAGCATTTCACTAGAAAATGCAGTCGATAATTTAAAGAGAGAATCAAGAAGATATGCAAAAAGGCAACTTACATGGTTTAGACGAGATGAACAAGTTAATTGGTTTTATGCTGATGAGTATCAAAATATACAAATAATGCAAAAAAAAATCTATAATTGTATAGATAAATTTTTTAATATGTGTTATGATTAAGATACTTCTATATATTATATAGAAGTAATGAGATAAGAATAAAAAATTATGTCAGCTAGACAGAAAAGGATGAGGATTGTATGAAAAATATTAACCTGCAAGACGTTTTCTTAAATCAAGCAAGGGTTGAAAGAATTGCTGTAACAATTTTCCTA
>DAMDCT010000020.1:8677-15203 GCA_032091455.1 Oscillospiraceae bacterium
CGGATTTCAATTCAAAGGGATTGTACGTGGATTTGACAACTTTACGATTGTTTTGGATTGTGATGGAAAGCAAAATTTAGTTTATAAACATGCTGTATCCACAATTATTCCAGCAAAGCAAATTTCCATTCTTGAATCTAGCACTAAGGACGAAAATTCAAGCGATGTACAGAGTAATTAGGATATGAATTCAACTGCATCTAAACTAACAGCTGTTTTATTATCTGTTTTCTTACTGGGCTATGTTGGGTATCAGGCATTTACTAGCTTATACAATCCATATGAATCAGAAATTGTAAAGCAAGGTGAATATGTACATGATATTGATCTAAATGGCTTCTTTGTAAGAAATGAAAAAGTGCTAGAAGAAAACAAACATGGTGTGATTAGTTATAAATTTAAAAATGCCGAAAAAATATCTAAGGATACTACTGTTGCTAATATTTATGAGCGAGAAAGTGACTTGTATAATCTTAATAAGATAAGTGAGTTAGAACATAAAAAGAATATACTGCTGAATTCTCAAAACAAGCAGAACATACAAGGTTCTAAGTTGGATGTATTAAATAATCAAATAAATAAAAAGCAATTAGACTTAATAAAGCGAATTGATGAAGGAAACTTGTCAAGTATTAATAGAATATATGATGATTTAATGCTTAGTATGAACCAAATTAAAGTTTGTATCGATAATACAATAAACTTCAACCAATCAATTGATAATATTGATAAACAAATTGTTCAACTTAAAACTGAAATTTCTGATAATAGTATTACTGTTAATTCTAATGAATCTGGGTATTTTACTAATACTACAGATGGATATGAAGATATATTTACATTGGATATGATCAAACAATTTAATGTTGATGATGTGAAAAAATATATTGATAATCAAAAGACAAAGCCTACCGCAAGCATAGGAAAGATTCAATATGATGCTGGTTGGTCTTTTGTATCTATTGTAAAAACAAAGATGATTGACAGTTTTAAGGTTAATCAAGAAATCACTTTAAAATTCAATTCAAAGTCTACTAAAGAAGTTAAGGCTACTGTTTCTAAAATAATAACTGCTAAAGATAATGAGAATAGTGTTATAGTATTGTCAAGTGATTACTTAGATGAAGATTTTGTAACAATGAGATTTGAAAAACCTAAAGCAATTATTAATAATCTATTTGGTATTATTATTCCAAAAGAAGCAATAAGAGTTGAAAAAGATGTTAAAGGCGTATACACATTATTAGATAAGTCTGTTCGTTTTAAGAAAGTAGACGCTTTATATGAAGACAATTATGTTGTTATAAGCAAACCCAATGTAAAACCTGATTATGTTACAGTATACGATAAAGTCATTATAAAAGGAAAGAATTTACATGAATCAGCAAGATAGTTTAGCAATAGAGCAACGTATAAGAATAATTAAAGATAATATTTGTGAAAGTGCATTAAAAGTTAATAGAAATATTGATGAAATTAAAATTATGGCTGTCACAAAAACCGTATGTCCTCAATATGTGAATTTAGCGTTAAGCCATGGAATTAATCTGATTGGTGAAAATAAAGTACAAGAATACCTGCAAAAAATTGACACCTATAATATAAAAAAAAATAACGTTCACTTTATAGGGCACTTGCAAACAAACAAGGTTAAGTATATAATTAATAAAGTAGGTATGATAGAGTCTGTAAGTTCTTTAAAACTAGCTTATGAAATTGATAAAAAGGCAAGTGAAATTGATACAATAATGGATGTGTTGCTTCAGGTAAATATTGGTGAAGAGTCATCAAAACATGGCTTTTTTAATGGTGAAGTCAAAGATGCTATAAATCAAATATCACACTTAAAAAATGTCAAAATCAAAGGAATAATGTGCATACCCCCAAAAGAAAACAGCGAATATTTTTTAGACAAGATGAGTTCGCTGTTTTTTTCCTTAAAACACGACAATATTGAGAATACAGATATAAAATATTTATCTATGGGTATGTCAGGTGATTACAAAAATGCAATATTACACAATTCAAATATTATACGTTTGGGAAGTGCAATATTTGGAGAAAGAAATAATGGAGGTTAGTATATTATGGGGTTAGTTGATAAGTTTAAAGGGATGTTTGTTTCACTAGATGATGAATATGATAATGATGTTGATTTCATATCAAACAGTAAAAGCGATACATCAGAACATCAATATGATGATAATGAGTCTCAAAGAAAAGCAAATAAGGTAGTTAATATACATGCAACAACACAACTTCAGGTAATTTTAGTTAAACCTGAGCAGTTTGATGATGCAAGCACGATTGCAGACCATTTAAATGCAAAGAGAACTGTTGTTTTAAATCTTGAATCAGCAACAAAAGAGCTTTCAAGAAGATTACTTGACTTTTTAAGTGGGGTTGCTTATGCAAATAATGGCCAAATCAAAAGAGTAGCAAATAGCACATTTATAATTACCCCTTATAATGTAGATATTATGGGTGACTTAATTGATGAGCTTGAAAATAATGGTGTTTATTTTTAGTAATGAATATGAATTTAGCTGAACCTTCAAAACAAGATGAGTTTTTAAAAGCCAATATTAATAATATGGTAAACAATGTTTGCTTTAAACGTTATCCAAAGTTCTCTTGTTTTTTAGATGATAGACAACGTTTGCTGGCTGTCCAACAATTGAAGAAATTGAAATATGAGAATTATATGTTCTTTGGTGGGACACAAAATTGTGAGAGAGTAATACTTGGTGTTTTTCCAGATGATATGGAAACCAACACAAATGATTTTCCAATTGTTTGTGTTAAATTGGAATATAGCAGTAGAGTAAGTATATCTCATCCGGATTGCCTTGGTGCTTTAATGGGATTGCAGATTGATAGATCTTGTGTTGGAGATATAATTATTTCAGGCCAAAATACATATGCATTTGTTAGCGATACTATTGCTGATTTTATTGTTATTAATCTTAACAAAGTAGGTAAGGTGAGCGTACAAGCTAGTCTTAATTGTGATAATTTTTTAGAGAAAACACAGGAATATGAATTAATATCTGGAACTGTATCATCGCTTAGATTGGATTGCATTATATCATTAATCACCTCAAAAAGCCGTAGTAGTGCATCACAGCTTATTTTATCACAATTAGTAAAAGTTAACTATTGTGATGTGCAGAGTATATCATATGCAATAAAACCAAATGATGTAATTGTTATTAGAGGCAAGGGTAAATTTATTGTTGGAAACGATATTAAATTAACGAAAAAAAATAGGTTTTATATAAACGTAAATAAGTTAGTATAGGGGGAGGGCTATTTTATGACAGGTAAAGAGATATTAGAAGAAGAGTTTGAAAAAGCAGGTATGCGTGGTTATAAGGCTGATCAAGTCGATGCATTTTTACAGAGTGTTGCGACTTATGTAGACGATCAGAATACAAAAAATAATGACTTGACTTATAAAATTCAAATTTTAGCGGATAAGATCGAGGAATACAAAAAGGATGAGGAAAATATTAGGGATGCTTTGCTTGGCGCACAAAAATTGGGTTCTTCAATATTAAATGAAGCAAAATCAAAAGCTGAGACTATATCTAGAGAAGCAAGAATATCCTCTGATCAACTTTTATCACAAGCAAAAATGAAAATAGAATCACTTACAAGAGATTCACTTCAAAAAGTTAATTACGAAATCACTGTTTTGAAAAAAGAATGTGAGCGTGAGCAAAAGAAGTTAGATACAATGAAACTTGAGGTTAGTAATTTTAGATCATCAATTTTAAGGCAATATAAGACACATCTTGATTTATTATCAAATCTTCCAAGTGTAGATTCTGATAATGATAATATTGAGTTTAATTCACAACCTATTAAAACACAAACTCAACAAGATGTTGATATTATTCCAGATGATAAAGAATTAGTTCAATCAAATAGCAACCAAAATTCTACTTTAAATGATGAAAAAAATGAAGAATTAGGCATAACTGATTCTCAAACAATAAAAAGTAATATATTATCATTAGATAATGAAGACGGGCAAGAAGAAAAAGATCATACAAAAGAGTTTAATAAGCAAAATACGGGCAATATATTTACACAGGATATGGTCGATAACAATAAAGCAAACAACTCTAAAGACTTTAAAACATATGGACAGCGTACTAATTTTGCTGAAAAATATGGTGAGCTTAATTTTGGTAAGAATAAAGATAAATAAATTTACAATCAAGGAGAGTTTAAATTAATGGCACAGGATTATAACAACACGTTGAACCTACCTCAATCTGATTTCCCAATGAGAGGAAATCTACCAAGTAGAGAACCAGCAATGCTCGATAGTTTTGAAAAAAGCGAAAGATATTACAAGTTAATGAAGAAAAATGAAGGGAAACCTTTATACGTTTTGCATGATGGACCCCCATATGCTAATGGTGATATTCATTTAGGGACGGCACTTAATAAGGTGTTAAAAGATATTGTTGTAAAACATAAAAACATGTCAGGCTTTAAAGCACCATATGTTCCAGGATGGGACACTCATGGTTTACCTATAGAACTTAAGGCTTTGAAGAAGGATGGTGTTGATCCAACAACTATTGATCCTGTTTCATTGAGAGAAATTTGCCGTGAATTTGCACTATCATATGTAGAAAATCAAAAAGGTCAATTTAAACGTTTAGGAGTATTAGGCGATTTTAATGATCCATACTTAACATTAAAACCAGAGTTTGAAGCCAAACAAATTGAAATTTTTGGGCAAATGGCTAAAAAAGACTTTATTTATAAGGGATTAAAACCAGTTTATTGGTGTAGTGAATGTGGTACAGCTTTAGCTGAAGCTGAAATTGAGTATGCAGATGATAAATGTCATTCTATATATGTTAAGTTTAATGTTGTAGATGATAAGGGCATGTTCGAGAAAATAGGCATAGATAAAAAAGACGTATATTTTGTTATATGGACGACAACTACTTGGACACTACCAGGAAATGTTGCAATTTGCTTAGGACCAGAGTATACATATACTCTCGTTAAAGTAGATGGTAAATACTATGTAATGGCTAAAGAATTAGTTGAAGCAACAATGAAAGCAGCTAATATCGAAGGTTATGAAATGGTTGGAAGTTTCTTAGGAAAAGAACTTGAATTAATTAAAACTCAACATCCATTCTTAGATAGACAATCACTTGTAATATATGGTGACCATGTAACACTTGAAAGTGGTACAGGCTGTGTTCATACTGCTCCAGGTCATGGTGTTGAGGACTTTGAAGTTTGTAAGAATTACAAAGATCTTCCAATAATAGTACCAGTAGATGCAAAAGGTAAGTTGACAAGTGAAGCAGGCGAATTTGAGGGCTTAACTACTAAAGATGCAAATAAAGCAATTGCAAAAAAACTTGAAGAAAATAACTGCTTATTTGCACTTGAAAAAATTGTTCATCAATATCCACATTGTTGGAGATGTAAAGAGCCTGTTTTATTTAGAGCAACTGAGCAATGGTTTTGTTCAATAAATGACTTTAAAGAACAAGCACTTAAGGAAATATCTAAGGTTAAGTGGATACCTGGTTGGGGCGAAAAACGTATAGAAGGAATGGTTAAAGACCGTAGCGACTGGTGTATTTCACGTCAGAGAACTTGGGGTGTTCCTATTCCGATTTTATATTGTAATGATTGCTCAAAACCGATAGTAAATGACGAAACAATAACAGCAATTTCGAACCTGTTTAGAAATGAAGGTTCTGATGCTTGGTATAAAAAATCTCCAGAGCAATTTATTCCTAAAACAGTAAAATGCGAATGTGGTTGTGGTCAATTCACAAAAGAAACAGATATCATGGATGTTTGGTTTGATAGTGGTGTATCACATGCTGCAGTATTAGCTGAGCGAGAAGATTTACATTGGCCTGCAGATTTATATCTAGAAGGCAATGATCAGTACCGTGGTTGGTTCCAATCTTCATTGTTGACTTCAGTTGCATGGAAAGGTGTAGCTCCATATAAAGCTGTTTGTACTCATGGAATGGTAGTAGATGGAACAGGACGCCAAATGCATAAGTCTGCTGGAAATGGTGTTGCGCCAGAAGAAATTATCAAGCAATATGGTGCTGATATTTTAAGACTATGGGTTGCATCATCAGATTATCATACTGATATTAGAATTTCTCCTGAAATATTAAAACAATTAACTGAAGCTTATAGAAAAATTCGTAATACAGCAAAATATATTCTTGGTAACCTATATGACTTCAATCCTGACACTGATGTGGTTGATTACAATGACTTAACTGAGCTTGATAAGTTAGCTATGCATAAATTAAGTGGGCTAGTTGAGAAAGTTAATAGTGCTTATGAAAATCTTGACTTCCATGTTGTATATCACGCAATTCATAACTTCTGTGTTGTAGACATGTCTAGTTTCTATCTAGATATTTTAAAAGACAGGTTGTATTGCGAATCACCTGATGGAAAATTAAGACGTTCGGCTCAAACTACAATATATAAAATACTTGATACATTGACT
>DAMDCT010000020.1:15232-16748 GCA_032091455.1 Oscillospiraceae bacterium
AGCACCTATATTAGTGTTTACATCAGAAGAAATATGGAGTTTCATGCCACATTCAAGTAAAGATGATGCTGAGTCTGTATTGTTTAATGAAATGCATAAAGATATATATACTGATGTTGATGGTAACTTTATTCAAAAATGGGATACTATATATAGTGTTAGAGATGATGTTCAAAAGGCACTAGAAATAAAACGAACACAGAATATAATAGGTAAGTCTCTTGAGGCTAAAGTTACTTTGTATTGTGATAATGATTTATTTGAAATGTTAAGTACAATCAACTCACAACTCGTTGATTTATTTATTTGTTCACAAGTAGAAGTTATAAAAGGAACAGGTGAATTTACTGGAGAAATGAAGGATTTATCTATCACTGTTACAAGAGCAGACGGCGAAAAATGTGAGCGTTGTTGGATGTATAGTGAAACAGTTGGTGAGAATTCTCAAACTCCTACACTATGTAAACGTTGTTCTAGTGTAATTGCAAGTTCTACAGAAAATGCTATAAATAAATAATTTTTTATAAAATTGGCGTTTGAGATATAACGTCAATTTTGTTGTTAGGGTTGGAGGGAATATGAGATATATTGCATTGTGTTTTTCGCTATTTTTAGTAGGCTTAGATCAACTATTTAAACAGCTTGCAATAGATTATTTGGCACAGAGACCTGATCTTACGTTACCTATAATAGAAGATTTTTTTCATTTAACATATCTTCAAAATAGGGGTGCAGCATTTGGCATTTTAAGTGGTAAGGCGATATTTCTTATTGTTATAACCTTAATAATTGTAATAATAGGAATAGTGCTTATTTTACTTAATAAGGTAAAAAGCAACTTCTTATTATGGTCAGTTGCTACTGTTATCGGTGGTGGGGTTGGAAACTTAATTGATCGCATGTTTAGAGGATATGTAATCGATTATTTTGACTTTAGAGTTATTAATTTTGCAGTGTTTAACTTTGCTGATTGTTGTGTTGTAGTAGGAACAATATTAATAATAGTATATATATTATTTTTAGATAATAATAACAAACAAGTTTTGGTTTCATCCGAAATTTATAAAAACACACATGACAGTGAAATTGATATTTCAGAAGAAACAATGTCTGAGATTGATAATAATTATTCATCAGATGATGTAAAGATAAATGAAAGTAGCGTGAACGATGAATAATTCAAATATTTATAATACAATTTGTGATGATATAGGTAAAAGACTAGACTCTTTTTTAGCTGAAAAATTAGCCGATCAATCTCGTTCAAATATTCAAAAGTTGATTGATAGTGAAAACATTTTAGTAAATGATAAAATAATTGCTAAAAATTATAAGATTAAAAATAATGACATGATAAGTGTTACTATTCCTGAATTAAAGGAACTTGAAGTTATGGCCCAAGACATAAAGCTTAACATTGTATATGAAGATGAACACCTTCTTGTGGTGAATAAACCAAAGGGAATGGTTGTTCATCCGGCGTTAGGAAATTATAATGACACACTTTTAAATGCAC
>DAMDCT010000020.1:16758-19321 GCA_032091455.1 Oscillospiraceae bacterium
GGTGTTATACGACCTGGAATAGTGCATAGGATAGATAAAAACACAAGTGGATTGCTTATTGTTGCAAAAAATGATAAAGCACATATTGGATTGTCAGAACAAATTAAAGAACATAGTTTTTTAAGAGAATATGAAGCTGTTGTTTATGGAAATGTAAAACAAGATAGTGGTACAATTGATTTACCAATAGGCAGACATAAAATTAATCGTAAAAAGATGTGTGTAACGGACCAAGGCTCTCGTAATGCTATAACTCATTATGAGGTTATCTCAAGATATGAGGGCTATACACATTTAAAATTAAGGCTTGAAACAGGACGTACACATCAAATACGAGTGCATTTATCATATATGGGGAATCCAGTTGCAGGAGATGATGTATATGGACCAAAAAAGGTTATAAAAAATTTAAATGGACAGTGTTTGCATGCTAAAACAATTGGATTTATACATCCTATTACCATGGAAAATCTTTATTTTTCAAGTGAACTACCAGATTATTTTGTTGGGTTTTTAGCAACACTAAAGAGAGGTGTTTACAATTAAAATTAATGAAATAATTTTAATTTCTGATTTAGATGGAACAATAGTACCAATTACAGGAATTATATCACAAACGAATATTAACGCAATAAATAAGTTTCGTGAACTGGGTGGAACATTTACTATTGCAACAGGTCGTTCTCCAGCGGCTGCTGAAGGCTTTTTAAGAATATTAGGCGTAGATAAGCCGATAATTGCAAATAATGGAGCATTAATTTATGATGTAGAAAGCAATAAGAGCTTATGGTGCAAATATATAGACAACTGCTATAAAGATATTGTAAAGCATGTGAATAAACATTACCCGCAAGTTGGCATAGAGATTATAACAGACGATGGTAAGTACTATATTGCATCAGAGAATGATATGATACGAGCTTTATCTAAGTGGACAAACTTGGATTACTGTTATTTAGATGAAGACAATTATCCTGACAATTGTTGTAAGGTTTTATTTTTGGCTCCACCTGAAGATTTTGATAGTTTTGTAGAACAAATAAGTATGCAAAAACATGAAAATGTTGAGTTCGTTCAATCTGGTGGCGGTTGTTTTGAAATGATGGCACAAGGAATTTCAAAGGGTTATCCGTTTGAAAGATTAGTCGATATTTATGGAAAAGAATTAAACTGTTCTGCGGCAATCGGTGATTTTTATAATGACATTGAAATGCTAAAAAAAGCTGGAATTGGTGCTGCGGTTGGTAATGCAGTAGATGAAACAAAAGAGGTTGCAAATATAGTTGTGAAAAACTGTGAGGACGATGGACTTGCAGATTTCATAGAATACTTAATAGAAAATTCAGATAAATAATGGAGGATTGAAAATATGAATAATGTCAAAAAAAAGGAACTTGAAATTCTTGCAGCTAAGGCAAGAATAGGAATAATCGAAGGTGTTTATGGTGCAAAATCAGGACATCCAGGTGGATCACTTTCAATAGTAGATACGCTGACTTATATTTATTTTAATGAACTAAATATAGATGTGAAAAATCCTAAATGGGAAAACCGAGATAGATTTGTTCTTTCAAAAGGACATTGTGCACCTGCTCTTTATTCTGTTTTGGCATTAAAGGGTTTCTTTCCAATGAATGAAATTAAGTCATTGAGAAAAACTGGTGCTATGTTGCAAGGTCATCCAGATATGAAAGGTACACCAGGAGTGGATATGAGCACTGGCTCTCTTGGTCAAGGAATTTCTGCAGCGTGTGGTATGGCACTTTCAGCAAAGTTATCAAATAAAAATTATCGTGTATATGCAGCTTTAGGAGATGGAGAAATTCAAGAGGGAATAGTTTGGGAAGCGGCTATGCTTGCGGCTCATTATAAACTCGATAACCTAGTAGCAGTTGTAGATAATAATGGATTGCAAATTGATGGAAAAATAACTGAAGTTATGTCCCCACATCCAATTACGGATAAGTTTAAAGCGTTTGGATGGCATGTTATAACAATTGATGGTCACAACTTTGATGAAATTGAAGCAGCATTTAATGAGGCTAAAACTATAAAAGGCAAACCAACTGTTATTGTTCAAACTAGTATTAAAGGTAAGGGCGTTTCATTTATGCATGATAACGTTGCATGGCACGGTAATGCACCTAGTGAAGAACAATATAATATTGCAATGGTAGAGCTTAATGATTCCTTAAATAAACTACAAGATTAAATTAATAACTTTTGATAGCCAATATAAAGGCAGAATGGAGAATATATATGTCCGATATTAAAATTGCAACTAGAGATAGTTATGGAGCGGCATTAGTTGAGTATGCTAAAGATGATAAAGAGATTGTTGTATTAGATGCTGATTTAGCAGCTGCAACTAAAACAGTTATGTTTAAAAAGGCTTATCCTGATAGATTTATAGATTGTGGTATCGCAGAGTGTAATTTGATGGGAGTTGCAGCAGGACTTGCAACAACAGGCAAAAAAGTATTTGCTAGTACATTTGCAATGTTTGCAGCAAGTAGAGCTTTCGAGATTATAAGAAACTCTATTGGATACCCACATCTTAAAG
>DAMDCT010000020.1:19331-23694 GCA_032091455.1 Oscillospiraceae bacterium
TTGCTATAATGCGAACAATTCCGGGTATGACGATTATAAATCCATCTGATGATGTAGAAACTAAGGCTTGCATTAAAGCACTTCTTAACTATGATGGACCAGCTTATGTAAGATTAGGCAGACTTGCCGTTCCTATTATAAACGATAAAGATGATTATAAATTTGAAATAGGAAAAGGCATAGAGCTTGTTAAAGGCAACGATGTAACTATTATTGCGACTGGTTTAATGGTATGTGAAGCATTAAAAGCTAGTGAGATTTTAAAGAATGATGGAATTAATGCTAGAGTTATAAATATTCACACAATTAAACCAATTGATAAGGATATTATTATTAAAGCAGCAAAAGAAACTGGTGTGCTTGTTACTGTTGAAGAACACAATGTAATTGGCGGATTGGGAAGTGCTGTTAGTGAGGTTTGTTGTGAAGAGTATCCGGTTCCAGTATTAAAAGTTGGAGTAAATGATGTATTTGGAATGTCGGGTCCAGCAACTGAGTTACTCGAGAAATTTGGATTGACCGCGAACGATATTGTTGAAATGGTTAAAAAAGCAATTACTATGAAATAAATAATAAAAGCTGTTCATATTGGACAGCTTTTATATTTAACTATATTTATGAATTTAGATATGCTTTTATGAATACCATTAAAAGATACTGAATATGCTGTGCATTTTTATGTTGCAAATTCAGTCAATTTATTATATAATAATTGTTATAGTGTTAAATTATATAGATATTTTGCAGGATTTAAAACTGTAAATTTCAAAATAGGAGTGGTAGGGTATGTTTGAAGTTAAGAACAAAAAGATGCTAAATGATAATGTTGTTCTGATGGATATATTAGCGCCTTTTATTGCAAAGAAGGCACAAGCAGGGCAATTTATTATTTTTAGAGTCGATGAAAAAGGGGAACGTGTTCCGCTTACAATCGCTGATTATGATAGAGAAAATGGAACAATTACTATAATTTTTCAAACAATAGGTCTTTCAACTAAAAGGCTAGCAGAACTAAATGTAGGGGATTTTGTACTTGATTTTGTTGGACCTTTAGGAAAAGCATCACATTTTGACGGAGTTAAAAAAGCCTGCGTAATTGGTGGTGGGGTTGGATGTGCTATAGCACTTCCACAAGCAAAAATGCTACATAATATGGGTGCTGAAGTTGACGTTATTGCCGGCTTTAGAAATAAGGATATTGTTATACTTGAAGATGAAATGAAAGCAGTTTCAGATAAGCTAATTATAACTACAGATGATGGCTCATACGGAAAAAAAGGATTTGTAACAAATGCACTTCAAGAATTAATTGATAGTGGTAGCAAGTACGATGTTGTTGTAGCAATTGGACCTGTTCCTATGATGAAGTTTATCTGTGAAGTGACTAAGCCTTATGATATTAAAACAATGGTATCTTTAAATCCAATAATGATTGATGGTACTGGAATGTGCGGTGGCTGTCGCGTTACAGTTAACGGCGAAACTAAGTTTGCATGTGTTGATGGACCTGATTTCGATGGTCATGTAGTTAATTTTGATGAACTTATGCGTAGGAATACTCTTTATAAAAAGGAAGAAACTCGTTCTGCTAATTGTAGATTGATGGGAGGTAATGAACATGCCTAATATGTCTCCAAAAAAAATTGCAATGCCAGAGCAAGATGCTAATATAAGGAACAAAAATTTCAAAGAGGTAGCAATTGGATATACAGAAGAAATGGCGATTGAGGAAGCAAACCGTTGCCTTAATTGCAAACATAAACCTTGTATTAATGGTTGTCCTGTAAATGTACATATACCTGAGTTTATTGCTGAGGTTCAAAAAGGTGAGTTTGCTAAAGCTTATGAGATTATAACATCAACTAATTCTTTGCCAGCAGTATGTGGCAGAGTTTGCCCTCAAGAATCTCAATGTGAAAGTAAATGTGTTAGAGGTATAAAAGGCGAACCTGTTGCAATTGGAAGGCTTGAAAGATTTGTTGCTGATTGGTATATGAAAAATGGCAATAATAATATTGAGCAAGTTGAAACAAATGGCCATAAAGTTTGCATAATTGGCGCAGGCCCAGCAGGATTAAGCTGTGCTGGGGATTTAGCAAGAAATGGATATGAAGTAACAATATTTGAGGCATTTCATGATGCTGGTGGTGTGTTGATATATGGTATACCTGAGTTTAGATTACCTAAAGATATTGTAAAAAAAGAAATTGATAAGTTAAAACAGCTTGGTGTTAAAATAATGACTAATATGGTAATAGGAAAAGTCTTATCTATTGATGAGTTGTATGAAATGGGCTTTGAGGCTGTTTTTATAGGATCTGGTGCTGGTTTGCCAAGCTTCATGGGCATTGAGGGTGAAGGATTAGTAGGCGTATATTCTGCAAACGAATTTTTAACTCGTATCAATTTAATGAAAGCATATATAGATGATTATGAAACTCCAATTAAAAAAAGCAAATCGGTTGCTATTGTTGGTGGTGGAAATGTAGCAATGGATGCCGCTAGATGTGCAAAACGTCTTGGAGCTGAACATGTTTATATCATTTATAGACGTTCAGAAGAAGAAATGCCTGCAAGACTAGAGGAAGTACACCATGCTAAAGAAGAAGGTATAGAATTTAAGCTTTTAACTAACCCTGTTAAAATCATTGGTGATGAAGATGGTGCAGTTTGTGGAATAGAGTGCGTTAAAATGGAACTTGGTGAGTCAGATGCTTCTGGGAGGAGAAGTCCTATAGAAGTTAAGGAATCGAATTTTATAATCGACGTAGACAGCGTTATTATTTCTGTTGGCACATCACCAAATCCACTTATACGTTCCACTACTGAGGGACTTGAAGCAAATAAGCGTGGGTGCTTGATTGCTGATGACAGCATGAAAACTACTCGTGAAGGTGTCTATGCTGGCGGTGATGCCGTAACGGGTGCTGCTACTGTAATCCTTGCAATGGGAGCTGGCAAAACTGCTGCTATGTCAATTGATAAATATATAAAATCAAAATAAAGTTAACAGTTTATTATTGAATTGTATAGTGATTTGATATATAATTATAATATATTATAATGGAGGTATGAGAATGGAACAAACTTTAATAATATTAGGACAAGTACTACCTTTTGTGTTGTTAATAATTGTGTTTTACTTTGTATTAATTAGACCACAACGTAAAAAAGACAAGCAAACACAACAAATGAGAAACAATATACAAGTTGGCGATGAAGTTATAACTGCTGGCGGTATAGTTGGCATAGTTGTTAGCATCAAAGAAGATACTGTTGTAATTGAAACAGGCGGAGAAAGAAATAAAATTAGAATTAAACGTTGGGCAGTTCAAACAAATGAAACTATTCACGATGAACCAAGTCCATCAGTTTAAAAAAATGCATTAATAACTCCTTTCTTGAATATATTTTAGTAGTGTATTTAAGGAGGAGTTTTTTTATGGATATTATTAAGCAAGGTAAACATAGCTATGTGCATAAGTATATAAAATCTACCGTGTTAAGTGTGATTGCAGGACAGCTTGCAACAATTGTGACATTATTAATTTTTTCATTAATAATGTGCAATTTAAATATTCCAAGTATTCTTATTGATATTTTTATAATTGTAGCAGCTTCACTTGGTGGGCTTATGTCTGGCTATATGAACGGAAGAATTATAAAACAAAAAGGTATTTTAATTGGTAGCGTAAGTGGAATTGCTTTTATAATAATTCTAATTTTATGCCGCATGATGTTTTTTATGTCAATGCCAACGTGGTTTACTGTAATTAAGATTTTATTAGTAATAATGTTTTCTGCATTTGGTGGAATTATGGGTGTTAATAAAAAAACTAAGCGTTTTAAATATTGATTTTTATAAATAGATGTGATAATATATACTTATTAACTTCTAAAGGAGAACAAATATGAAACACATTAAGACAATAAATAATGCGAATTTAAAAAAATCTGCTGCTAAAGGCGGTTGTGGTGAATGTCAAGCATCTTGCCAATCAGCTTGTAAAACTTCATGTACTGTTGCTAATCAAAAATGTGAGAAATAATGAAACAAAGGGACAGTTAATGTCCCTTTATTTTATGTAAATAAAAAGTTTAAAGATAAGGTCTAACTTACATATAAAATTGTATTGTAAGGTATATACCAACAAATGGAGGATAAAATGATACACAAATATAAATTGAATGGATATAATATTGTAATAGACGTAAATAGTGGTGGAATTCACATAGTTGATGATATTACATATGATTTACTTGAATACATAGTTCCACCACTTAAAGATAACTTGCCAAATGAAGTTATCACTAAATTGTCTAATAAATATAGTGAAAAAGATATCTTAGACTGTTATGTTGA
>DAMDCT010000020.1:23704-30565 GCA_032091455.1 Oscillospiraceae bacterium
AAATAAAAGAGTTGTATGATAATGAGACGCTCTTTTCAAGTGACGATTATGAAAAATTCTCTAACATGATGGTTTCTGCACCAATTAAAGCTATGTGTTTGCATGTTGCGCATGACTGTAATTTAAGATGCAAGTATTGCTTTGCTTCAACTGGCGATTTTGGGGTTGGCAGAAAACTTTTAGATGAAGCCACTGGGAAAAAGGCGATAGACTTTTTGCTTGAAAACTCAAAAGGTAGAAGGAATATCGAACTAGACTTTTTTGGTGGCGAACCACTTATGAATATGGAAGTAGTTAAATATGTTGTGGCATATGCTCGTAGCAAAGAAAAAGAATATAATAAGAACTTTCGTTTTACAATCACAACAAATGGTGTTTTATTAAACGATGAGATAACTGAATTTTTGAATAAAGAAATGTCAAATGTAGTTTTATCAATTGATGGAAGAAAAGAAACCAATGATAGATTTAGGCCTGCAATCAATGGCAAGGGAAGTTATGATATAATCGTTCCTAAATTCAAGGAGTTGGTTGAAAAACGTGGACAAGATCAATATTATGTAAGAGGAACATTTACAAAGTATAATTTAGACTTTGCAAGTGATGTAATGCACTTGAATGAACTCGGTTTTGATCAAATATCTGTTGAGCCAGTAGTGTCACCATCAACAGTTGATTATGCTTTAACAGAAAAAGAATTACCACAAATATATGCTGAGTATGAAAAATTAGCAAAAGAAATGATTGAAAGGAAAAAAGCTGGAACTGGGTTCAATTTCTTTCACTTCATGTTGGACTTAGAACAAGGACCTTGTGCAATTAAAAGATTACGTGGATGTGGATGTGGTAATGAATATGTTGCTGTAACTCCTGATGGGGACATATACCCATGTCATCAATTTGTAGGTATGGAAGATTGGAAAATGGGAAGTGTCTACGATGGTAAAATTAACTTAGATATGAAAGAAAACTTTGCAAAAGCAAATGTATATAGTAAAGAAGAGTGCAGGCAATGCTGGGCTAAGTTTTACTGTAGTGGCGGGTGCAATGCAAATAATTTGCAGTATGCAGGAGATATATTAACACCGCATAAGATTTCATGCGATCTTGAGAAGAAGCGACTTGAGTGTGCAATAATGATTAAAGCGGCTTTAGCTTAAATTTTATAATGGAGGAATAGCAATGAATAAGATAGGTTTTATTGGTGCTGGAAATATGGCAACAGCAATTATAAGTGGTATTTCAAAAGCAAATCTCAATGTGGATCTTTATGCATTTGACTTGGACAGAGATAAAATAGAAAGTCTATCTAAATATTCAGTTAAACCTCATAATACTGCTAAAGAATTAGTTGTGAATGTTAAATATTTATTTTTGGCTATCAAACCTCAAAATTTTTCTCAGGTACTTGCTGATATAAAAGATAGTGTAACTAAAGATATAATTATTATTTCGATTGCTGCAGGAATTACAGGGAAGTACATTTCTAGTCAGCTCGGTTTTGATGCAAAAATTATTCAAGTTATGCCTAATACTCCACTTTTAATTGGATTTGGGGCAACTGCACTTTCACGTACAAGTCTTATTTCAGATGATGAATTTAATTTTGTTCAAAAAATATTCAACTGTGCTGGGATGACTGAGGTTGTTCCTCAAGATAAAATGAATGAGATAATTGCAATTAATGGAAGTTCGCCGGCATTTATATATGAATTTGCACGTTGCTTTATTGAGTATGGAAAAAGTGTTGGGATTGACGAGAATATTTGCCTTAAGTTATTTTCGCAAACACTAGTTGGTAGTGCAAAAATGATTACTGAGTCAGGCTACACAATTAACGAGTTAATTACAATGGTTTCATCTAAAGGTGGGACTACTATTGCAGGATTAGTGGCTTTAAAGCAAAATGATTTAGAGGGCACTGTATTAAATGCATGTGAAAAGTGTGTTGAACGTGCTTATGAACTAACAAAATGAAGTTGTAGTTATATTTAATAAAAAACTAACATATACATTAAAAAAATATGTTAGGATGATTAGTATGCAGGGGACAAGTTATTTTAAAGAGGATGGCGTTATAGTTAAGAAAAACTACATTTTTGTTGCTCTTATAGTCTTATTTATTATAGGAATGGTGTATGGAACGTTACTTGTTAAATCAAAATCTTATAATATTATAGAGATGCTTAGTATAATAACAAGTGAATATGTAAGCGTAAATGCCACTCAAGCAATCATTAGTACTTTTATCAATTCATTTTTATCGGTATTTATATTTATATTAGTTCCATATTTGCTTGGTTATAGTGCTATAGGTCAATTAGCAACTATGTTAATACCTTTATTTAAAGGACTTGGTCTTGGATCTGCGATGGCACAATTGTACACTAGTTATGGGCTAAAGGGGATAGGATATAGTGCATTAATAATTATTCCCCAAACAGTAATATCATTATTTGCAATAATAATTGCTTGTAGGGAATCAATAAAATTATCTAATCTTTTCTTGCTTACTTTTGCCAGTAAACAAGGTAGGGATATAAATTTAAGCACAATTAAACTATATAATATTAAATTCTTAATTCTTTGCTTAATCGCGTTAGTATCTTCGCTTGTTAGCGCGGTTTCGATACTGCTTTTTTCTGGATTGTTTAATATTAACTAGCAAAAAAATTTAGGGGGATAAAAATGGCAGGATTTTTAGGAATGGGCAACTTTACAAAGGTAGGTAAAGGAATAAAAAAAGAAGAACAAAATAAGAAAAGATTTTTTGCGTTCTTTGATTTATATTTTGCAAAATTAGGGAGTCTAATTAAATTAAATTTATTATTTATATTATTTTGTATACCAGTTATAACAATTGGACCTGCAACGGCAGCATTAATGAAGATTGTGAAATGCTATAATGAGCAAAAACCTGTATTTTTATTTTCGGATTTTTTTGATTCGTTTAAACAAAACTTTAAACAAGGTTTTCTTATGGGGATTATTAATATAGTTGTAATGGTTGCTTGTTATGCTGCATTTATTTTTTATTATGCCAAAGCTGCATTTAATGCATGGTATGTCATACCTTTGATTTTTATTATAATTGTTGTAGCTGTAGCCGTTTTTGCAAACTTTTATATTTATCTTATTATCATTACAGTTGATTTAAAGTTATTTGCCGTAATAAAAAATGCTATAATTTTTATGTTTTTAGGGGCAAAAACAAATATTTTAACATTAATATTTGCTGGTTCATTTTTAGCAGGTAGTTTTGCGCTTTTACCTTATTCAATACCATTAGTTTTAACACTCACATTTTCATCTGTGGCATTGATAGTTTGTTATAATTCCTTTCAATACATATATAAATATTTAGTAAAACCATATTATGATAAAACAGGAATAGAAAATCCATACGAAAAAACATATGATGATGAAACGATATTTGAAGATGCAACGGAATAAATAAAAAGGTATCTAAAGTTTATTTGATTAACTTTAGATACCTTTTTATTTTGCTATTCTCTATATTGCTTTGAAAGTTTTCTTGTTTTTCGCACTTTTACTTCTGCAAAAATAAGTATAATTAGAGGCAATATTATTTGTAATATTACAAAATAATATTCGGTCGTTTTTGTAAATTCAATCATTTGCATAGTATTATTATATATCATACTGGAAAAGGCAATAATTAAAAATGTAATGGGGCCAAGTATTAATTTATAATTATCTATTTTAAGAACTTTTGAAAATCCTTTAGTGGAAGCATATATACAAATAGATACTTTTATTATACCCGCAAAAATAAAACTAGCAGTTATTAAAATCTCAATACGTGTAATAAAATCATCAATATTAATTATACTTGCCGCTGTGAACGAAGGGAATAATACGAGTTGCATTGTTGGTATTCCTAGTACTAAAATATTCTGTAGTAGTATAACAAATAGAATAAATCCACCGATAAGCATGCTAGATAAGTAAACTTTATATGGACTATCTTTGGGACGTAGTGATGACAAAATTATCATGAACAACACTGATTCACCAAATGGATATAGTAGTATTGCTCTCGCGCCGGAAAATATTGTATTTAACCCTTGTACTCCAATAGGTTTTATATTACAAAAATTCATATATTTAGTTAAAAATATTATTGTAAAAAATAGAAATATAACAATTATGGGTAAAAAAACTATAGATATACTTCCTAATACTTCTAAGCCATTTTTCAGCAACCACAAACAAATTATACCTAAAAATAATGCTAATATATATTGTGGGGTTTCTATTAGAGAAATAATTTTTATATATTCAGTAAAATTTCGCATAACAAGAGCGCCAAGTTGTAAGGAGTAAAAAATATATATTAATGATAATACAAAACCGCCTAACTTACCAAATAATTCATATAATATATCGTATAAATTTTTTTGAGGAAATAGTTTAATAATTCTTGAGTACATTAATATTAGAGGAATGAACATAATTAGTGCAAGTAAAAATGAAATCCACGAATCTTGTTTAGAAACAGTACTAACACCTGTTACAGATGAGCTTCCTATAAAAAACAAAATCATTATATATATAGCTTGTTTGCTTGAAATAACATTTTTTTGCATATCATTCTACCTTCACGATTATTTATAAACAATTATACAAGATTATTTTTATAACATATATTATTCATCTATATTATGTGTTATTTTTTTATTTTTCCACACTTTAAATTCTGCAAATATAAGAATAGTTATAGGTAACACAGTCTGAAATAAAGCTGCATAATACGGATATATACTTATAAAATCAAACATTTGCATAGTATTACTATACATGAACAAAGAAAAAGAAATCATAAGAAAAGCTATAGGCGAAAGTATTAACTTGTAATTGTCAATTTTCAAAACTTTCGCAACACCTTTCGCTGAAGCAAATAAGCATACGGATACTTTAATAATCCCAGCAAGGAGAAAATTTGTTGAAATCAAAATTTCAATTCGTGTAATAAAATCGTTTACACTAACTATACTTGCCACTGCGTAAGATGGAAAATACAATAGTTCTAATGTCGGGATACCTATAGTAAGAATATTTCTTAATAATGCCAATAATAATATTAATCCGCTTATTAAAACACCACTAATATATACTTTGTAAGGACTATCTTTTTTGTGTAAAGATGACAATACTACTAAAAACAAGACGGATTCTGCGTATGGAAACGATAATGCAGCAATTGAACCACCAAATATGGTATTAAAATCGTGATCTAAAATTGGTTTTAAATTATTTAGGTCCATATTTTTTATTAAGAGTACAATGGTCAAAATTACAAATAAAATAATCAATGGTAGAAAAACAATTGAAATTCGTCCCATGATATTCAAACCATTTTTTGATAACCATAAACATATTGTAATAAAAAATATTGCCAAAATAATTTGTGGAGTAGAAGTAAGTGATATAATTTGGATGAATTCAGTAAAATTGCGAATTACAAGAGCTCCAAGTTGAAAGGAATAAAAAATATAAATAATCGATAATATAAATCCACCAATTTTACCGAATAAATAATATACTATATCATACAGATTTTTTTCTGGAAATAGTTTAATTATTCTGGAATAAATTAAAACAAGAGGAATTGTAATTACAATGGTAATTATAAAAGAAATCCATGAATCTTGTTTTGCACTTGTACTTACACCTGTTACAGCTGAACTTCCTATAAAGAATAATATCATCATATATATTGCTTGTTTGCTAGAAATAGTGCTGTTTTGCATATTAATCCTACTTTCATGAATATATATAAGAAATTATAAACTGTTCTTACATTTATTTTTAACTTAAAATTAATTTAAAAAATTCTGTAATGGCAACATTAGGGCTTGGAATTTTGACACCAAAAATTAAAAGTATTAGGATTATATATGATACAACTAATATTGATGAGTAAGCCCAAATCACCTTACCACTTTTTGATTCAATCAAAGGTCGTACATCAAACATTATTAATACAAAATAAACAATTGTAACTATAACAAATAACAACATATTATGCTCCATTCTTAATTGTATTATTAATTGTTCCAGAATCTCTAATTATAAATTCAGAATTAACACTAATCTTTAAGTTTTTAAACATATCATCCCAGTTGGATTTATATTTTGCCCATGTTTTTGGATTTTTTTGATATACTACCTGCCCAAAACCAAAAATGTCACAACCATAATCTTTTTGAACTTTTTGTACAAGATTCTTAATATTATTTTGTAAATAATTTTCAAATACGTTCTCTAATTTTCTATATTCTGATATATCAGCGTAGTTAGTATAGGTTTCAATATCATTTATACTTACTGTAGTTTTAGTTTTAATGTTAAAAGATATCTCATTATTTTTATAATTTGGAGTTATTAATGTTTTGTTTTCAAAAATTTCTGCACAAATATACAAATTCTCTTTATTGTTTACTCGTGTTGATATGACTGGTTTCTTTATTCTATTTGTTATGAATAAGAAATATTGAGATTCTTCATCACTTAAAAAACCTATAAGCTTATCTTTTTTAAATATAGCTATACCATCAATTTTATTTACTTTAGTGTTATTTGATTCAACTATAGATATTGCCGGTAATGTGCATGATATTCCATCAGAACTTATAGAATTTATAGTTTTATAAATTTCTGATTTATTTGATTTTGCTAAACTTTTAATGTTATTATCAATCATTGAATTAATATCATATGAAATAATAGATGGTTGTTCAGATTTTAATGTTAATATTTCTTTTGCTTTAACGTTTTTTGATATAATTAAATCAATTGTAATTCTAATATTATTATCCCTAACTATCATGTCGATTG
>DAMDCT010000020.1:30575-31944 GCA_032091455.1 Oscillospiraceae bacterium
CCTTCTCGTGCTAAATCTTCGCCTATAATGACAATTTTGCAATGTCCCCAATAAAGTTTTTCATGTGATACAGGGATCATATTTCTTATTGCATCAAAAATTGTATTTCCACTGGATTCTACTGTAACTGAAGACGCATCACTTTTTTCGTTTCCTTTTAAGTCAACAAGTTCTGCTGTCATATTATATTTTTTACCATTTGTTCCTTTATCAATTGCAACTCCTGCCACAATATCCATCTTGTCAATTTCTATTGAATCCCAACAGCCAGAAAGTAAAAATATATTTGATATTATAATAATTATTATAACTGTTTTTTTTATCATATTGGTTTTTCTCCATTTCCTTTAGACCTAACTTTGTTTTTAGCCAGAAAGTTAGGTCTATTTTTCATAAACCACCAAGGTGCTCTTATAAATATATCTTTTGTATCCTGTAAGTTTATGGATGTCATTTGAGATGTATAATTTATACCAAAGGAACTCAAACTTAACAAATGTATAAAAAAACCTGCTACACCAAAAATATAGCCGTAAAATCCAATAATAGATGATAATAGTAATAAAGCAACACGAATTATGATTGTTGCACTTTTAATTTTTGTGTTCATCAAACCGGTAATAGCTGTAATTGAAACAATTATTACCATTGGAGCACTTATGATTTTAGCGGAAACTGCTGCTTGGCCAATTACCAATGCACCAACTATGCTTAATGACTGGCCAATGCTTGAAGGCATCCTGGTTCCTGCTTCTCTCAAAATTTCAAAAATTAAAAGCATAATAAGAGTTTCAAATAAGGTTGGAAAAGGTACTCCCATATGTGATTTGGCTATACTAAGCGCTAATGGTGTTGGTATCATTTCTTTATGGAATATAATAAGAGACAAATAAATAGCTGGTATACTTGTAGATATGAAAAATGCAATTAGTCTTAATAGTCTGCCAATAGAGGCAAAATAATAGTTTAAATAATAATCATCACTAGATTGAAAGTTTTCAATAAACAAAAATGGTAGTGTCAAAACCACAGGGGAGCCATCAACAATTATTGCTATGCGTCCTTCTAATAGTTTGCCAGCTACTGAATCAGGCCTTTCAGTTCCTCCTACGGTTTTAAAAGGTGATAACTTAGAGTCCTTAATATATTCTGCAATGTAGTTTGAATCGAGCACACTATCAATACAAATCTTATCTAATCGATTATTTAATTCTTTTAATATTTTTTTATCTACTAGGCTATCAATATAACAAATACATACCTTTGTATTTGATCTTGTTCCAATAGTTTTAAATTGATTTTTTAAGTCATTTGTCTTAATTCTTCTTCTAATAAGTGAAAGATTTACTAAAATAGACTCTGTAAATCC
>DAMDCT010000020.1:31954-33392 GCA_032091455.1 Oscillospiraceae bacterium
TGTAAATCCTTCGCGCGGTCCACGGAGCGCTTTTTCTGCATCTGGTTCGGCAATACCTCTTGTTTGCCATCCTTTTGAATTAATTATTAATACGCTACTTGATCCTTCAATAAATAAGGCGGTATCGCCATAAATAACACCTTGTGCTATTTCATTTAAATCATCTGTTTTTTTTATATCATTAGTAAATAAAACTTGCTTGTTAATATCATCAATCAGTTTAGATGATCTATTTAAATATTTATTTATCATGATAGGCTTGATAATATTTTCATTAATTATTTCATTATTTATCATACCATCTATGAAAAAAGTACAGCACTTAATTTTATTGTCCGTCTGATTTTCAAACATTCTTTGTACTAGCGAATCGTCATTCTTAAATATTTGATTCATTATTTCTATATTTTTATCTAAACTTTTCTCTAGCTTGTATTCGTTAAGGTCTATTTTACCCTCAGAGTCAGGAACGACATTTTTTATATTTTTTTTGAAGTTAAACATATATGCACTCCTTAGTTTTCATAAATTATGTTGAACTGAATAGCTTTTGCTTGTTTATCAAACAAATCCAAAGTTTAAAAATATTATTTACCAAAATTTAATATTTAATCATATTAATTTAAATATTATACGATGTTTAATTTTAAGGTAAAACAAAAGACTAAGAGTTAGCACACTTTTATGTGTACTAACTCTTAGTCTTCTATGCAATATAAGTTTGCAAATAATTTTAAGTCAAACAGTAATCTGACAACAAAAAAATAATCTTAGTTATTTTCTTCAACAAGCAAGTTAATTAGTCCTTTATATATTTTTAATGGGTTTTCTTGTAATTTAGTTTTGATTTTTTCTGCCTGCAACAAATCTGGTGCATATACTTCAAAACTCATTAAATCAAAATCTATATCATGTATAATGCATTTTACTAAAAAACCATTTTTATATGGATTTATAAAAACTTCATTTTCTTTTTCGTTTTTTGTTTTAGCTAAAAGCTGCATTGCAGTTGTTACTATGTTATCACGTAATGATTTTGGTAGTGACTGATTTAGCTTCATTGCAGTTTCATTACCAAGTTCGTTAAGTGTAAATACCTCATCGTAATTTTCTTGTATTGAAGTTATATGTTTTGATTCTAACAATTCAGCTAAGGCATCACAAAAAATAAAATAGTTTACAGAGTTATTGTCTTGAAAAACATAATTTAATTGTTCTCTTGAGAAAGGAACATTAATTGTATTTAAAAGATAACATATTAATATCTTTATTTCATATTTATTATTTAATCCACCTTTACCAACACCAGGAACTATTGTAACGTTGTCCATATTTACCTCCACTTAAAAAATTATATATTAACATATTAACACAATTTTTATAAAAATAAAAGAGCTTAGAGAGCTTTATTTATTTAAGATTCGTTTTCGCAATTGTT
>DAMDCT010000020.1:33432-33802 GCA_032091455.1 Oscillospiraceae bacterium
GATGATATATGTTATAATCATTATCAATAGCAAATGACGTTTTGAACTTCAAGAGAGGTTGGTCGGTATGTCATACAAAATAAATTTCGAAGCATATTGTAATAATTTTGCTCTACCACAAGAAATAGTTAGCGATGATTTTGAAAGCTTAGATCCAACATTTTTAAAGGTGATTTTATTAATATATAAAAACTCAGACAAAAATTATAGTTCTAATTTATTATCAAATCTTTTAAATGTTTCTGAAAATAAAATTGTTCAAGCATTAGACTATTGGATAAAAAAAGGCATTCTTAAAAAACTTAAAGGGGAAGTCATTAAGTCAAATGTAATGGTGATGGCAAAAACACCTCAAACGTCTTCCAATATT
>DAMDCT010000021.1:0-391 GCA_032091455.1 Oscillospiraceae bacterium
CAAGACAAGCTAACGACTATGCAATAAAAAATCTTTACTACTGTGATAGAGCTGGGTATATCAAAAACAATCCAGATTTTATTATTAATAGAGATTCTATAGACGATTATTTAATCGTCTATGTGGTATCGGGAATATTCCATATCTGCGAAGGAGAACAACGAATTACTTTAACAGCCGGTAAAACTGCTATCATCAACTTAAAGAAAAAGCATTTATACTTTTCTGACAAGAATAGCCCGTGTGAAATATTATGGATGGATTTTAATTGTAAAGATGAAAAGATGCAGATGTTATTAGAAATTGGTACATTCCCATTTATTTTTATAAACGATAGCATTTTTTCATTGATGAATAACTTTGTATATCAATATGTTAATAACACACTTTT
>DAMDCT010000021.1:413-3330 GCA_032091455.1 Oscillospiraceae bacterium
AACAATGCAATCAAGTGTTATCTATCAAATACTAATGCATTCAATATGCTCATTAAATTGTGAGAAAAATAACCTCACATCACAATTTCATGAAGTTGAAAACTACATTAATGCAAATATTAATCGGCAAATAGAACTTAGTGAATTAGCAAAAGTCATGAAAATTAGTGATTCTCATTTTTCACACCTATTTAAACAAGAGTATGGTTTGTCGCCTATGAAATTAGTTACACAAAAGAAAATGAATCGAGCAATGCATTTATTAACATATAGCAATCTTAGCGTAACTGAAATTGCAGAGCAATTAGGATATTACAGTCAAAGTCATTTTTCATCAAGCTTTAAAAATCATGTAGGTATATTTCCATCAGAGTATAGAAAATAAATTGATAAGTTCCATTAACCAAAACCATATTTATACCACTATACTAATAGAACAACAAAATGTTCTTTAGAAGCTTCTAAAATAATACTTTCAAGGATGTGAAATTTTGGACAAACAAAATTTTGATGACAAAATAGTAAATGTTGCAAAAACTGTATTTTCATATTGTATGTCAAGAACGAATGACCGAATTGAAGCAGAAGATTTATCGCAGAATATTCTACTTGAAATTATTAAGTCAGTAGATAATATTCGTGATGATAAAGCTTTTTATGGCTTCATGTGGGGTATAGCAGGTAATGTCTATAAAAACTGGTGTAAAACGAAGTCTGCTAACAAAAACTGTGAATTTGACGAAAACATATCAGACAACTGTAAATCTTTTGAAAAGTCCATAGAACAGCAAGTTGAACTAAATTTGTTGCGTAGAGAATTATGTTTGTTATCTGAAAAATACAGAAAAGCAACTATTATGTATTATGTTCAAAATAAATCTTGTGCTGAAATTTCAGATGCTCTTGATATTTCAGAAAGCATGGCAAAGTACTTGTTATTTAAAGCAAGAGAAATTTTGAAAGAAGGCATCGACATGGACAGACAATACGGTGAACAAAGTTATAATCCTAAAAACTTAACTCTTCTATTTTTGGGTGATGGAAAAAATCAATACTACAATCTTTGCAAAAAGAAAATACCACAAAATATTTTAATTGCATGTTACAATGACAGATTGACAATTGAAGAAATAAGCCTACAAATCGGTGTGCCAATTCCTTACCTTGAAGATGAAATTAATATTTTAATTGAACATGATGTTCTAAAGAAAAAAGGCAATAAATATTATACAAATATCGTAATTTTCACAGATGAATTTATAAAAGAAGTAACTAATAAAGCAAAACCAATCCAAAAGGAAATCGCAAAAATAGCAGAAGAATTTTTGGTTGAAAACGAAGAAAAAATCAGGAATATTGGATTTTACGGTTGCGACATGAGTCATAACACTTACATGTGGCAGATGATGTGCCTTATTTTGTATCGTGCGATTATTGTAAAGTTACAAAACAATATTAATATTGAATATCCTAAGACTATATTTGGTGATAATGCATTTGTTTGGGGTACACAAATTGATTATCATAATAATAAGTGGGGCTTTGGAATATGTACGGTCGCTAGCAAAGACGATGACTGTATGCAGTTTATGGATTATGTTGGTAATGGTAAAATGAGGCATATGGAGTTTTACGACAAGCCACAACTTACAAATATTTATTTTGATATTGCAAAAGGTCAAATAGATAAATTTAGCGAATATGAATTAGAAATAGTAGCAGAATTAGTCAAAAAAGGTTATGTTCTAAACAGTGATAATAAATTCAGTGTAACTGTTCCTGTTTACACAAAATCAGAGTTTGATGAACTAACGAATATTATTGATATTATTTCTAATAGCGTCTATGAAAAAGCATTGTGTTTACTTGACTTAATAAAGGAAGTATTAGAAAATCATACGCCAACACATCTAAAGGAACAAGCAAAAAGCATGGCATGGTTAAGACTGTTTGATGACGCAATATCTCAACCATCATCATTCATGTATAATGATAATTATATCAAAGATGTAGAAAGCACAACAGAACTACCAACCACATATATAAGACTTTCAAAGTAATTATTATACACTTTTCACCCAACAGTGAGCGATTTACAACGCTCACTGTTGGGTGTTTTCATATATCTCTTCTTTTGCGCGAAAATATAGGAAATACCTATTGTTATCAGACGTATTTTGATGTATAATATAGAGATATGTTAAATTAATTATAATAACAAGGAGGAAATTAGCAATGCAAAGAATTGAGATTAAAACACTTTATTCTGAAGTTGGCACTTACAAAGACAAACAAATTACTGTTTGTGGCTGGGTTAAAACAATCAGAGATTCAAAATCACTAGGGTTTATTGAACTAAATGACGGTAGTTCATTTAAAAATCTTCAGGTGGTGTTTGAAAATAATAATATAGATAATTTTAAAGAAGTAACAAAGTTTAATGTAGGTGCAGCTATCATTGTAACTGGTAGCCTTGTTATGACACCAGAGGCAAAACAACCATTTGAAATTCATGCTTCAAAAATCGAATTAGAGGGTGCATCTTCTCCTGAATATCCTCTACAAAAGAAACGTCATACTCTTGAGTATTTGCGTACTCTTGCACATCTTCGTCCTCGTACAAATACACTAAGCGCTGTATTTAGAGTTAGAAGTGTTGCAGCATATGCAATTCACCGTTTCTTTAATGAGAATGGTTTCGTTTATGCACATACTCCAATTATCACAGCAAGTGACTGTGAGGGTGCTGGTGAAATGTTCAGAGTAACTACACTAGATGCTCTTACACCTCCACTAAATGAGGAGGGAAAAGTTGATTACACACAAGACTTCTTCTGTAAATCAGCTAACCTTACTGTTTCAGGACAGCTTGAAGCAGAATGCATGGCAATGGCATTTGACAAAGTATATACTTTCG
>DAMDCT010000021.1:3340-10135 GCA_032091455.1 Oscillospiraceae bacterium
TCGGTCCTACATTTAGAGCTGAAAATTCTAATACAACACGTCATGCGGCAGAATTTTGGATGATTGAACCTGAAATTGCTTTTGCAGACTTGGATGATGACATAGAGCTTGCTCGTGACATGATTAAATATGTACTTGCTTATGTCTTGGAAAACTGTCCTGATGAAATGAAGTTCTTTAATGACTTCTATGACAAAGGCTTAATTGAGCGATTAACTGATATAGTTAACTCTGAATTTGGTCGTATAACTTATACAGAAGCTATTGAAATACTTGAAAAGTATAAAGATAAATTTGAATATCCGGTATCATGGGGTTGCGATTTACAAACTGAACATGAAAGATTTTTAACTGAAGAAGTTTATAAAAAACCACTTTTTGTTACTGATTATCCTAAAGATATTAAATCATTTTACATGCGTATGAATGATGATAACAAAACTGTCGCATCAGTTGACTTACTTGTTCCTGGCATTGGAGAAATTATTGGTGCAAGCCAACGTGAAGAAAGACTCGACCGTCTTGAAGAGCGTATGAATGATCTTGGATTAAAAACTGATGATTACTCATGGTATCTTGACCTTAGACGTTATGGCGGTACTAAACATGCAGGATTCGGCTTAGGTTTTGAACGCTTAATAATGTACATCACTGGTGTATCAAATATTCGCGATGTCCTACCATTCCCTAGAACAACAGGTTCTGCAGAATATTAATTTATATTGTTAAAAGGCATTCACAGTTTGAAACTGTGAATGCCTTTTTTGTTGTTTTTATTTATTACATTGCTTATTTTATACTAATACTTCCATTGTATCATATGAAACCAAGAAACCGTATTTACTTGCAGCCTCAACTATTTCTTCATGACTTAAAAATAAACAGTTATGTGAAAAGTGATGAAGAACAAACTTGGTTTCAGGTTTTGTATATCCCTCTGCAATTAATCTTTCTTTTACTTTTGCACAACACTCAATACCCATATGATTTCGGTCTGCGTACTCCTTGCCATGATTGCAGTCAAGACTTACAAGGTCAAGCTTAAATTGCTTCAAAAATTCCCAACATTCATCTTTAAGATACCCTGTATCATGTGCGTAAAGCAAAGTTTTTCCCTCATCATCAACTATAACGTATATATAACATTTTTCATTATTATTATGGTCAGCAAGCATTGGATAAACTGTATAGTTTCCAATTTTATGAGGCTTGTACTCAAATATCTCAGTCATCTTTACCACTGTGTCAAGGCTCTTGTTATAGCCAATTTGATGACACTCATCATACACTTTTTTCACAGCATCATTGCCATAAAGATTATATATGTGTGGTGCTCTGAATTTACAATAGCCTGGTTGACGGTTTGCTAAATCTGCAACATAAAAGTGGTCTTCATGCGCATGAGTAATTAATACATCTGTTACTTTGTCCAAATCAAGACCATAATTTAGTACATGCAAATATGTATCCGGTGGGAAATCCAATAACAAGTCATCATTTACAAGTGCTTGACAACGTGTGCGAATATTTTTGCCCTTTTGCTCTCTAGCAATTTTACAGCCCTCACAGTTACAAAATAAAGCAGGCCACCCCTCAGCCGCTGATGTTCCATAATACTTTAGTTTCATCAAAAATTCTCCTTTATGTTATTAAAATTATGATATTAAATAAATAAAATTATTTCTTTTTTATTATAGCATGGGTTAGCATATACTCAGTGATTGCCTCATATGCCTGTTTGTTATAATGAAGTCCATCTCCATTATGGTAACTTGCTATTAAATCATTGTTTTCATTTTTCATTACTTCATCAGTGCCCATATAATAAAGTCCTTTTTGTTTTGCCATTTCATATAATGCATTATTTGCTTGGTCAATTTTTTCATTAGAAATACCATTTGCTGTTTGTTCATAGCCTAGAGAAACTGGCAAAATAGCCTCAACTACAATAATTGAACTTGGCGATTTAGAAATCAATTCATCAATAAGCTTTTCATATCCTTCTATAAACTTGTCAACACTCATCCATGCCATTCCGTTTATACCAAAGTTAACAACCATAATCGATGGCACTGTAATCTCAACAGCTTCTGGTATGGACACAGTTTTATATTTCTGGATTTTAACAACTTTTTTTGTAAGTGCAGCTTCATGATTAAGCCCATCCTCTGCAAATATATTTTCTGGTTTAATATTTGCATGTACTCGTAGGGCAACGGTACGTGAGTCACCAACAAATATAATATTGTCCAA
The DNA here is from genome assembly GCA_032091455.1 of Oscillospiraceae bacterium. Lineage (GTDB taxonomy): Bacteria > Bacillota > Clostridia > Oscillospirales > Ruminococcaceae > Paludihabitans. The sequence continues at coordinate 5,594 of DAMDCT010000021.1, forward strand.
GTAACTTTGTGGCGCACGTTCAGTTTCAGCAAGCCTAGTTGAGTTTTGATTGGTTTTATATTTTGATTTTACTTTTCCTTGAGTTACATTACCATCATCATCATAAACAATCAAGCAGTTTCCAAAACAAAACTTTCTATGGCAATATTCACACGGTTCGGTTATTAGTATTAATATCGATGTTACAGATAATGCAATTATCATTATTGTTATGTACATCATCGCTTTTACTTTTTTAGACAAATTCAACAATCCTTTATAATGGTTTAGTAAATAATATATTATATTATTCTGATTATTTAAATCACATTCAAATTACATTATACCATAAATATTAATTTTGTCTATGTCAGAGTGAGTAAACAAATTGAAAACGAAATATGAAAATCTGTGAAAATTGCTAGTAGCAGATTTATAGTTTTGAATTTTCATACATATAGACTGTAGACAAATAGATATTGAAACTATAGCTTTTAATCTGATATTTACACAAAACAAAACCCATGTACAACTATAACTATAATTGCTCATGGGTTTTGTTATATAAATTTTTCTATTCAAACATATCTTTAATTTTATCAAAGAAGCCTTTGCGTTTTTCGTATTGTTTTTCATTTAATTGGTTTTCAAAAGTTCTTAGCGCATCTTTTTGTGATTTATTAAGACCCTTTGGTACTTCAACAGTAACTTCAACGAATTGGTCACCTGTTCCCCTACCATTTAAACGTTGAACGCCTTTATTTTTTAGTCTAAATACAGTTCCTGGCTGTGTTCCCTCTGGTATGTTGTATTTAACCTTACCATCTATTGTTGGAACAATCAGTTCATCTCCAAACACTGCTTGCATATAGGTTAGCGGTATCTCACACCATATATCATATCCATCACGCTTGAACAGCGTATCCGGTCTAACATTTATAGTTAAATTCAAATCTCCAGCGGGCCCGCCATTTATGCCACTGTCACCCTGTCCACGCACAGATAAAGTTTGACCATCATCAATACCAGCAGGTATTGCAATCTCAATCGTCTTAGTTTTTCTTATACGTCCATTGCCACTACATTTAGTACATGGGTTAGTGATTATCTTGCCCTTACCACTGCAACGAGTACATGTTTTTGATGTTGATATTGCGCCAAGTGGTGTACGTTGTGTAACTCGCACCTGTCCTGCTCCGTTACATTCTGGACATGTTTGAGCATGAGTTCCCGCTTGTGCACCAGTTCCATTACAATCAGGGCAAACATCTAGCTTTCCTATATCAACTTCCTTTTTAACGCCCTTACATGCTTCAAAAAAGCTTATTGTACAAGAGGTATGTAGGTCGTTTCCTCTTCTTGGAGCATTTGGGTTTGCACGCCTTGACGAACCCCCACCAAAAAAGCCTTCGAAAATATCCCCTAAATCACCAAAGTCAAAACCGCCACCAAATCCGCCGCCAAATCCCCCAGCTCCGCCACCTGCTCCATAATTAGGGTCTACACCAGCGTGCCCAAATTGGTCATAACGTTGACGTTTCTGACTATCAGATAAGACTTCATAAGCCTCATTGACTTCCTTGAACTTTTTTTCTGCTTCCTTATTATCAGGGTTTAAATCCGGATGATATTTTTTAGCTTCATTTCGATATGCTTTTTTAAGCTCATCATCACTAACGCCCTTATTAACTCCTAAAGTTTCATAATAATCTCTTTTATCCTCTGCCAAGCCTGTTCCCCCTTAGTTCAAAAGTACAACAGTATACTGTACTTTTATGGTGTTATATTACCCATGATAAGGGCGGATTTAAATCCGCCCTTACTTTAGGTTTGTTTTTATTAGCGAATAAGACAATAATTACTTTATTAAACGTTCGTCTTATTATTTCTTATCGTCATCTTTTACTTCAGTGAAGTCAGCATCAACGAAATCTGCATTAGTATTAGATTGTGCATCGCCTTGTGGGTTTGCTTGTGCGTCACCTTGAGGATTTGCTTGTTGTGCTTGTGCATATAATTTCTCAGATATTGCAAAGAAATCTTTTTGAAGTTCTTCTTGTTTTGCTTTTATATCTTCAATGTTGTCGCCTTTAAGCGCAGTTTTCAAAGTTTCAATTTTCTCATTAACATTCTTTTTCTCGTCCTCTGAGATTTTGTCGCCCATTTCAGTTAGTGCTTTTTCGCATTGGAATATCATTTGGTCAGCACCATTCCTAATATCAACTGCTTCTCTATTTTTCTTGTCTTCTTCTGCAAATGCTTCAGCGTTCTTAACAGCTTTTTCAATATCATCTTTAGACATACTTGTTGAAGAAGTAATTGTAATCTTTTGCTCTTGACCTGTTCCTAAGTCTTTTGCTGATACGTGAACTATACCATTTGCATCAATATCAAAAGTAACTTCTATTTGTGGTACGCCACGTGGTGCAGATGGAATACCATCTAGTTTGAACATTCCAAGTGTTTTATTATCTTTAGCAAACTCACGCTCACCTTGTAAAATATGAATTTCAACTGAAGTTTGACCATCAGCGGCAGTTGAGAATACTTGTGATTTTTTTGTAGGGATTGTTGTGTTTCTATCAATAATCTTTGTAGAAACGCCACCCATTGTTTCAATACCTAGAGATAGTGGAGTTACGTCTAATAGTAATAATCCTTTAACATCTCCACCTAAAACACCACCTTGAATTGCAGCGCCAAGTGCTACACACTCATCAGGGTTAATACCTTTAAATGCGTCTTTGCCGATTAAGCCTTTTACTGCATCTTGAACTGCTGGAATACGAGATGAACCACCAACTAATAAAACTTTATCTAATTGGCTAGCAGATAAACCAGAGTCAGCTAATGCTTGACGAACAGGTCCCATTGTTGCTTCTACAAGGTCTGAAGTTAGTTCATTGAATTTTGCTCTTGATAAAGATATATCCAAATGCTTTGGTCCAGTTGCATCAGCTGTTATAAATGGTAAGTTAATAGCAGCTTGAGTCATACCTGAAAGCTCAATTTTAGCTTTTTCTGCTGCTTCTCTTAGACGTTGTAGTGCCATTTTATCATTTTTAAGGTCAATACCGTTTTCACGTTTGAACTCATTAGCTAACCAGTTTACAACACGCTCGTCAAAATCATCTCCACCAAGTCTATTGTTACCAGCAGTTGCAAGTACCTCTTGAACACCATCACCCATTTCTATAATTGAAACGTCGAATGTTCCTCCACCTAAGTCATATACCATAACTTTTTGGTCTTGTTCTTTATCTACACCATATGCTAAAGCTGCTGCTGTTGGCTCATTAATAATACGTTTTACATCTAATCCAGCAATTTGACCTGCGTCTTTTGTTGCCTGTCTTTGTGCATCTGAGAAGTATGCAGGAACTGTAATAACTGCTTCTGTAACTTTTTCACCAAGATATGCTTCAGCATCTGCTTTTAGTTTTTGTAGAATCATTGCAGAAATTTCTTGTGGAGTATAGTTTTTGCCATCAATTATTGTCTTATGATCAGTGCCCATATGACGTTTAATTGAGCTTATTGTTTTGTCTGAGTTTGTTACTGCTTGACGTTTTGCAACTTGGCCTACCATTCTTTCGCCTGTTTTTGAAAATGCGACAACTGAAGGTGTTGTTCTTGCTCCCTCAGTATTAGCAATAACAACTGCCTCTCCGCCTTCCATTACTGCTACGCATGAATTTGTTGTACCTAAGTCGATACCGATAATTTTTCCCATAATAATTTTCCTCCTATAAATGATTAATATATTTTATTTGTGAAACTGTAAATTAAAATCCACCCTTAATTAGTGAATTGCATTAAGTAAAATATTCTTAAACTTCATAAATTGTGTTGTTTAAGGATTTGCTACTACTACCATTGCGTGACGAACAACTTTATTGCCTAGCTTATATCCCTTTTGCATTACATTGCAAACTGTATTCTCACCAAAGTTTTCATCTTCAATTTGATTAATTGCATTGTGAAACTCTGGATTAAACTCTACATTCAATGCTTCAATTTCTTCTAATCCTTGGGTTTTCAAAGATTCATGTAATTGTGTCAAAATCATTTCCATGCCTTTTTTTAATTCAGCATCTTGACTTTCAAATTGCAGCGCTCGTTCAAAGTTATCAACTACACTTAAAATTTCCTTTAAACACAGTGCCTTTGTATAACCTGCAAGTTCCTGTTTTTCTTTTGCTGTTCGCTTTTTGAAGTTATCAAACTCCGCTAACTGTCTTAAAAATTTTTCATTAAGCTCCTTGTTTTCCTGCTGTAGCTTTTCTAACTCGGTTGGCTCACACAGTTTTTGAGTTTCTACTTCCTCCTGATTTTCAACTGCTCTTTCAACTGTATTTTCAGCTGTATTTTCAGTTTCTTCATTAATTTTGTTTTTATTTGTTTTGCTCATCTAATCGTCCTTTCCATCATTTTGCATTTCATTATCTATTACATTAGATAACAGCTTAGTAACGCTGTTAGAGATATACTCAATATGTGGTATAACTTTTGCATAATCAACTCGTATTGGGCCAATAACACCAAACGATCCACAATTTTTAC
>DAMDCT010000021.1:10145-13847 GCA_032091455.1 Oscillospiraceae bacterium
TATGGTGACATTATCATGCTTGAATTTGTTATTGCAAAACTTTCATTTTCCTTACCAAAAACAACGGATATGCCATCAAACGCATTAGACAAAAGTTCATTCAACTCATTTTTATGAGTTAAGAGCGTTACCACTTCGTCTGATTTAAGTGATCCCGACGTAAGCAGCATCTGCTCACCTTTTAAGTTTACATCAACCTTTGACATTTCCTCTCCAAGTTCATATACTGCGTGTAAGAGTGGAGAAAGTGACATCATATATGCGCCAAGTGCAATCGCTAAATTTTGCAACATTGCAGGATTTAACCTATCAACGTTTATCCCTGTTAAGTTTTGATTAATAAACTTTGCAAAAAAGTTTAATTGCTCATTACTCAAATCAAATTCAATACGGCAAATCTTGTTTTTTATTGTACCTGCAGAAGTTATAATTAGCAGTGCATATAATCTTCTTCCTGCAGGAATAACTTCAACCCTAGTAATTACAGAAAACACAGGCATGTTGCTTTGCGAAACTACTGCAAGCTGTGTTAAATCTGATAACACATTTATTGCATTATCCACGACTGCATCAGCTGTTTGCACGTTACTTTGACAAAGTAAACTATCAATTAAACGTCTTTCTTTTGTTGACAGAGGTTTAGGCGACATTAAGTTATCAATATAAAATCGGTACCCCATATAAGTTGGAACCCGACCAGCAGATGTATGAGGTTGTTCTAAAAAACCTTGACGCTCTAAAAAAGCCATGTCATTTCTAACTGTTGCAGATGAAACAGTTACACCTAAATGCTGTAGCACTGCATTAGAACCAACGGGTTCACCCGTTTTAATGTATTCATCAACAATTGTTGAAAGTATTTGCATTTTACGTTGATCAATTTGCATTTTGTTGTCACCTCACAGACAATCAAAACTTTCAATAAAGCTTTTTATTAATTTTCATCACTCAACTATTCAATCAGTTAGCACTCATCTTTTTTAACTGATTAGCACTCTATGTGCTTGAGTGCTAAATATAATTTACCACTGTTTAGCCTGTATGTCAATATCTCTTTTAATAAAAATTGTAAACATAATCTTAACAAAATATGAGCAACAATTTCTTAAGTTAAACAATATACATTTTTACTAAATTTAAGCCGTATTTAACCATAGTAATGTACACTGTAAAATACGTATTGTACAACGACTATTATTATGATATAATTTTTATTAGCAAAATATAGAAACGAAAAGAGTGTAAAAAAATGGACAAATTACTTTTAACTACTGCACACACACACGCTGGTCACAATCATGGATTTATGGGTGAATGGGTTGAACATTTGCTTGAACACACACAACTAAGTGAAAACTTACAGAAATGTATAGGACATGTAATAGTTGATACGTTAAATATATTCTTCATACTACTAGTAGTTATGATGATTGTTTTTTTCCTTACTAGCTATATTAACATGGACAAACTCCATAAAAAACTCGGTTCTTTAAAAAGCGTCTGGGGCTTCATGCTTGCAATCGCAATAGGGTCACTTTCACCATTTTGCAGTTGCAGTATTATTCCTGTCTTAATGGGATTTCTTTCAATGGGTGTTCCTGTTTCAGTTTGCTTATGTTACTTAACTGCATCGTCAATGGTTAATTTAACTGCAATATTATCTTTATATGGAACTATGGGCTTTTCGTTCACATTAACATATGTCATCTGTTCTCTGATAATCATAGCAATTAGCAGTATTATATTCTCATTCATTAAACTTGATAATAGCGTTGGTTCTTACCACCATCATCACCATGATAGTTTTGAAAAAAATCAAACTGTTAAAAAAAGATTGCTTTCAGCTTTATCATGTACACTTGATGTTTTCAAAAGGTCATATATTTATATTTTAATAGGTGTTATACTATCTTCTGCAATAATGACTTACTTCTCAATTGATAATCTTGCCCAAATTGTAAATGACAAGTCAATCTTATCAACTGCAATTGTAAGCGTTGTTGGTATTCCACTTCATTCTGATATATTCTCCATTGCACCTATTATTATACTTTTGAAACAACTATCTGTAAGTGTAGCATTAACATTTACACTTGCAACAATGGCAATTTCATTGCCATCAATTATTATACTCTCACGTGCAATTAAATTAAAAACAGTTATGATATACTGTGGAGTAATTGTTGGACTAACTATATTAGTTGGTTATGTATCTGCATTAGTTGTGTAGTATAAAATTTAGCATATTCTTGTTATTCTTAAAATTATCGGAGGTAGATTAAATGTTAATTTTCTTTTTTATCATTCTTTCTATTATGCCAATTACCATGATTATATTTGGTCAAGCTTTTAAAAAAACATCGCCTAAGTCAATTAATATGGGCTATGGATATAGGACTACTATGTCTATGAAAAATCAAGAAACATGGAGATTTGCACACAATTATATTGGTAAATTATGGTTCTCAATAGGGTTTATTGAAATAATTCCTACGTTAATTCCATTAGTTATATTTATTAATGCTACTAAAGATACAATTGGGCATGTAGTATATATCATTATAATTATTCAATTATTACTTCTCTGTTTTCCAATTATTCTTACAGAGATAGCATTAAAAAAACAGTTTGATAGTAATGGAAACCGAAAATAATTTTATTATCGTTTTTTTGATATATTTGTATAAGTATTATTAATAATAGGTGGTATGGATTATGAAAGATATAGTTATTAATTCACAAAGACTTACGTTGAAATCACCAGTAAATTTAATTAATGCAAATGAGGTGTTAACAACAATTAATAATGTGGAAACTCTAAAATATTTAAGTGCTGCTCCTAAAATCTATACAATAGAAAACGCACAATCATTTCTAAACTTTTTGGCTATAACTGAGAATTCTGAAAAAAGTCTTGAGTTAGGAGCTTTTGAAAAATCATCTAATAAATATATTGGTATGATAACTTTAGAAAATATTGATTTCATTAAATATTCTTGCGAGTTAGGATATTGGATTTCTAAACCATATGTAGGAGAGGGATTTGCTTTTGAAGGTTGTGAGCAATTAATTCGGTTTGCCTTTGAACAGTTAAACATGAGGAGAATAGATGCATTTGTTATTAAGGAAAACTCAAAATCAATAGCATTATTAGAGAGATTAGGATTCAACCAAATAGAATTGCTACTTGAAAACATAGAAAACGACGGAATACTTGTGGATAGATATAAATATTCCCTAACTAAGTCTAACTAATATAAATATGAATACAGCTATAAAACCTCCACGAGAATATATTCTCGTGGAGGTTTTACTTTTAGAGGAAAACGATATTCACCCCTACTTTATTATCACCGTATTCATAGTAAAGTCCAAATTGCTTGGTTGAATTTTAGGTTGAGCTAAAGAATAAATATCTGTTGCTCTTACATCAATTTCTATCCCCATTGGGTTTTGATTATATAAGTCTGCAAATTTTGTGCCAATTGGAATAGTTGCTGTATCTTTTGCTTTACTTAAAATTTCAATTCCCCTTTTATTTGCTGCAAGCACACGAATATATAGTGGTGGCATACTTTGATGTTGCTTTGTAATTCCGAGCAACGCACAATATGCAATTCTCCTAATTCTGGCATGTGTGTAACGTTTTGTTTTTACCATTTCATAAAATTCAGTAATTGATGTAGCATTAATAGCTGCTTT
>DAMDCT010000021.1:13857-18862 GCA_032091455.1 Oscillospiraceae bacterium
TTAAATAATCGATTTTCAAGCCCCTCACTTACATCTGGAATTATTGCAAAATCATCAACAGACATAGTTTTCAATTTATATAACATAGCTTGTTCAATATTTGATTGTTTTACTGGTGCTAATTTATTCTCAATCTCTTGTTTGAAAATTTCATATGCAGACTGTGGCATATAGTGGCTAAATTCATCATTGCGTTCTTCTTGAATAAGTCCACGCATATAGGATGCACTTGCTATTGTTTCTCCTAAGCTAAAGCTGTCGTGGTCTACTTGTTCTCTTATAATTGTCATTGGGTTAATCGCAGGATTTATTTTATTAATTGACCTTATATATTCAATCCCCAACAAATTATTTGCTTTTCTCATAATATCACCGTATTCAGCACCATACAGCTCATTAACAGCATTCTCACGTGCTTTGGGGTATGACATACCCTGATTGAGATAGTCACTCATGGTTGTTGTGGCTTCTGCTTCATCAATCAACCCCACAACTTTTTTTAGTGTTTCAATATTCCCCTCTTCACTTCCAAAACTAAGCATATCTATGTTAAGTTGGTTTAAAATATAAACACCGCAATATGCAAATGAATTTGCCGACGATAATGCGTATATAGTTGGCATTTCAACTACAAGGTCTACGCCGTTTAAAAGACAAGCTTTTGCTCTTGACCATTTTGAGCATACAGCTATATCTCCTCTTTGAACAAAGCTTCCACTCATAACTGCTATTACGTGTGTTGCTCCATTTTCCCTAGTCTTTATAACTTGGTATTCATGTCCATTATGAAACGGATTATATTCTGCAATTATTCCCGCTATCTTCACTAGAGTTCTCCTTCAGCTATATTTTAGTCATACATAATTTAATACTTTATTGACAAAAATGTAATAGTATATTATGAATTCTGATTTTTGTTTGTACTAAAACACTTTTATTCCTATTTGTGCTTGAAATTTAGTCTATAATGTAATAATATATATAATAGTAGTTAATTGTCAAGGGTAAGATATATTTTATCCTTAAAATCTTTGTGTACATATGTATTTTATGTCACTTAGTTGCACACAATGATAATCAATTAGCATATACTCAATTTGGAAGGACGAATTAAATGAAAATTCTTGTAATCAATGCAGGTAGCTCATCCCTAAAATATCAATTAATTGATATGACAAATGAACACGTTATTGCAAAAGGAAATTGTGACCGTATAGGTATTGACGGTTGTATTACTCATAAGCCAGCAGACGGTCGTGTATATACTGAAAATGCTGACTTTAAAACACATACTGAAGCTTTTGAAAAATTAATTGAAGTCTTAACTACAAGCGAATATGCAGTTTTAGAAAGCTTATCTGAAATTTCTGCTGTAGGTCATAGAATTGTACAAGGGGCAGAATATTTCTCTGAGTCAGTATTAGCAACAGAAGCAGTTATTCAAAAAATTGAAGATATATCTGATTTAGCACCTCTTCACAACCCAGCACACGTACAAGCAATACGAGCTTGTAAAAGTGTTCTTGACGAAAGTATCCCACAAGTAGTTGTATTTGATACAGCATTCCACCAAACAATGCCTAAAAAAGCTTATATGTTTGGTGTTCCTTATGAATACTATGAAAAATACAATGTAAGACGTTATGGATTCCACGGAACTTCTCATCGTTTTGTAAGTGCTAAACTTGCGAAGGACCTTGGTAAGGATATAAAAGACCTTAAAATTATTACTTGTCATTTAGGTAATGGATCTTCAATCACTGCAATCAACAATGGTGAATGTGTAGATACTTCTATGGGCTTTACTCCACTTGATGGTATATTAATGGGTACTCGTTCAGGATCCGTTGATCCATCTGTAATTTTATATATCATGGAAAACGAAAACTTAACCCCTAGCCAAATGAATGACATTCTTAATAAAAAATCTGGTTACCTTGGTATATCTGGAATCACAAGTGATGATCGTGATTTACGTAAAGCTGCCGCTGAAGGAAACAAACGTGCAAAACTTGCTGGCGAAATGCAACGTTATCACATTAAGAAATACATTGGTGCTTATGCTGCTGCTATGGGCGGTCTTGATGCGTTAGTGTTTACTGGCGGTATTGGAGAAAACTCTGCTTCTCTTCGTGAAGAGGTTTGTGACTATATGCAATTCTTAGGAATAGAGCTTGATAACGATAAGAACTACATGTGTAATGCACAAGAAATTGAAATTTCTATGCCTTATTCAAAAGTTAAAGTTTGGATTATCCCTACTGACGAAGAACTATTAATTGCGCGTGATACAAAAGAAATTGTTGAAAAAATCAGTTAGTTTTAATTAATTTATATATTAATTAAGGCATGCTTCAATTGAAGCATGCCTTATTTAATATATTTGGAACTAACTTAAGAGAAACAACTAGTCTTTTATTACGTTATTTCTATCTCTAAACAATAATGAAACGCACCATATTCCTGCTATACCAACTATCGTAAATATTATTCTACTTACAATAGAGCCTTGTCCATCAAACAGCCACGCTACAATATCAAAGCCAAATACACCAATTGATCCCCAATTTAATGCACCTATGATAACTAGTATCAATGCTATTCTGTCTAACATTTTTATTCCTCCCTTTTAAATTGTTATTTAGTTTTTCTATAATGTACTATAAATAAAAAGTTACATATATAGTTTAAACTATATTTCTTTTTATATTCATTTGTGGTAAAATATAATTATTGCAAATAATTTGGAGGTAAATTGATGTTATATTATATTATTGGTGGATGTTCGTTACTAGCAATTATTCTAGTAATATGGTTAATGCTTTTTATAAAAAAGCAAAAAATTATAAAAATCGGTAAAGATGGGGAAAAGAAAGTAGCACGTGCTCTAAAAAAATACGCTGGCATTAGAAGCTATAAAGTTATTAACGACTTATATCTTCCTCTTTATGATAAGACTACTCAAGTTGATCATATTCTAATTGGTTTTTTTGGTATTTTAGTTATCGAAACTAAAAATTTATCTGGTGAAATTTATGGCGATCCTAAGAAAAGTGACTGGCTACATATTATAGGCAATAAAAAGCACACGCTTTATAATCCATTATTACAAAATCAAACTCATATTGATTGTATTAGACATCTTTTAGGCAAAGAAAATATCTATAATATCAATATAGAAAGCCTCGTAGTTTTTTCTGCTAAAAAGGTGAATTTATTTGTTCCTAACAAGCTTCCAATTATAGTTTTAAAGAAGCTTAAAAAATTCTTAAGGCAACCTAGATTTACTACAGATAAAGATGTAGATGTAGAAAAATTATATAATGCACTAATGAAGTATCAAGTAACAGATAAAAAAGTAATAGCTGATCATAACAAAAATGTTAAGATTATGGCTAAAAATAAGAAGTAAGCGCCGGTAAGTATACTAAAATTATATTGTTGTACTATACTTAGAGTCCAAACATCCCTATCACAAAATGATAGGGATGTTTGTTTTATATTAAATAGATTACATATACTACTTAATAAGGTTTTCACGTTCTTTTTTATATTGTTCAAGTGATTTTTCTATTATATCTATTGCTACATCTACACCCTCAACCTCGTTTACTGCTGTTTCTTTATTTTCTAGAGCCTTATAAACAGAGAAGAAGTGTGACATTTCATTGAAAATATGTGCTGGAAGCTGACTAATGTCTGTATATGAATTATAGCTTGGATCATCAAACGGAATTGCAATAATTTTTTCATCATTTCTGCCATTATCAATCATAGTTATAACCCCAATTTAAGCGGGATAATTTCTTCCGAGCAAAGAACTAAAACATCAAGTGGGTCATAGTCATCTGCATATGTTAATGGGATAAAGCCATAGTTTGCAGGATAATGAGTTGATGTATGCAGAATTCTATCCAATTTTAATCTTCCCGTGTCCTTATCAAGCTCATATTTCACCTTGCTTCCCTTTTGTATTTCTATACAAACGTCAAACTTCTGAGGTGTAATTCTGTTCGGATTAATGTCATGCCAAATATTCATATTATTTCTCTCCCACTGTATTTTTATTCAATAAAGTTTCTATCTACAAGTTTATCTGTTTTCAAGTATACACTTAAACTATTGTTATCGTCAACAGTGGCAAGTAATATGTCTTTGATTTTATAATTTCCTTGTTTTTTCAACTCTGATTTTAACCAAGATTCATCTAAGCCTACAAATTTTAAATTTTCAATCATAATATTACCATCAATTACAACATTAGCTACTAACCCCTCTTGTGGCTTTAGTATACTCAAATCCTCTTGTACTACATTTGTTTTCTGTGCTTTTGGTAAATAGCTTATACGTCCACTTGTTTCCATTATTGCATATTCAATGTCAGCAATATTAAAATATCCAGCATATCTTGCTTCAGATAAAAGGTCATTAATATCATATCTAACCTTTTCTAAATTTTTATTGAGTATTTTACCTTTATAAATCAAAATGTATGCCCTACCGTTAAAAAATCTTCTAAGCTTGATACTTTTGTTTGTTGCTATTGAAATTCCCAATGCCATAAGTGAATATACTGACATTGCTATAAACCCATGTAGGTATTGTACTTCTTGTCCTGTGCACATTGCAGCGGCAATAGATCCAATTGAAATCCCAATAATATAGTCAAAAAATGAAAGTTGGGATATTTGCTTTCTACCCATAAACCTTGTAATAAAAAATAAAAAAGCAACAGATAAAATTGCTCTAAGCACAACGTCAAGGGCATTTATTAAATAATCCATAATTATGATTATTCCTTTCGTACCGGCTTGGAGTTTTGAGCTGTTCGGCGTAACCAAACTTCGAAAATAATCTATATCAAAAAGCTCAAAAGTCTTGTTTGAAATTTATTTCAAACTTACACTCCATTTAAACATAGTACTACTATTATGGAATTATATTTAAACTTTATACTAAGTTATAATCTGCTTTCTATCGCTTGCTGTGCATCCCAATAGAAGTT
>DAMDCT010000021.1:18958-22683 GCA_032091455.1 Oscillospiraceae bacterium
ATTCAGATGTGCAATTGTTTCAAGCATTGTATGTGCAGCACCAGCATCAATCATAGGGACTCCACGCATTGAAAAAATAAGTACTTTATAATCATTTAACTGAGTAACTTCTTTTTCAAGTTGATTTACTGACCCAAAGAAAATTGGTCCTGTTATGTAGCACACTTTTATACTCTTTAGCTTTTCATGCTCAATATCATTTGCATGATTAAGTCTTTCATGATCTACATCTGAGGTTTCTATCTCCACATTTGCAATCTTTACAACAAACAATAAAATAGAAATAGAAACGCCAATTAATATTGCAATTGTGAGGTCGAATGCAACTGTAGCTAACATAGTAATTAAAAATTGTGCAATAGATGAACGGAATTTATGGCTATGCATATATTTTATCGAACTCCACTCGTTCATTCTAAAGGCAGTCACCATAAGAACTCCAGCAAGCGCACTTAAAGGTATTTTTGACATAACTCCACCAAGTAAAAACATTGAAGCTAGTAAACCAATTGAATGTATAACACTTGTAAGTCTTGTTTCCCCACCTGATTTTATTGCGACACTTGTACGTGCAATCGCAGCAGTTGCTGGTACACCACCAAATAAGGGTAAAATCATATTTCCTAATCCTTGAGCTAAAAGCTCTCTATCCGCATCAAGCTTTTCGTTCTTCATTCGACCTGCACTTGCGCCACAAAGTAAACTTTCAATCATTCCTAATGCTGCAATACTTATAGCTGGAACTATAAGTTGACTAATACTGTCAAAGTTTATATTCATAATATCTAGACGATTTTGTGGAAAAAAGGTTTTTGGTATTGTTCCAACAACATTTAAAGGCATATTAAATATTGAATTAACAGTTACTGCTATGATTATAGCAGCAAGAGATGATGGAAATTTCGAATTCAATTTTTTAGGATAAAAAACCATAATACAAACAACTAAAACTGCAATTCCAATTGCATACAAGTTTACCTCAAATCCATTTTTAAAATATGATATTACCCTTTGAATTGCATTTTCGCCTTTTGACGTTACCCCAAAAAAATTATCAACTTGCCCTAATGCAATGATAATCGCAATACCTGAAGTAAAGCCTGTTATAACTGAAGATGGAATAAAAGATACCAGCTTTCCAAGTTTTAAGAATGATGCAATAATTAATATTACACCAGATAAAAATCCTGCAATAAAAATGCCTTGCAATCCAAACTTTGCAACTACTGCAATCAATATTGCTGTCATAGCACCAGTTGGTCCCGAAATCTGATAGGAAGCACCAGATAGAGCACCAATAATAATACCTGAAATAATAGCAGTTATTAACCCAGCGGCTGCATCAGCGCCACTGCTTACACCAAATGCTAGTGCCAGCGGAAGTGCCACAGCAGTAACAGTAAGTCCAGCCATTAAGTCCTTTGACATTTTTGTTGAATTATAGCCCTTAAATTCACTTTTAAGGTCAGCAAAATATTTTTTTATCATATAAAAGACCTCCATTTTGTTCATTATAATATTATATCATATTAATTTTTTCATATCTATTGGCATAACATCACTCATTTTAATATTTACAGTAAATTTTTTAGTGCTTTAAACCTATAATTGTATACAGATAAACAAATTTTCAAATAAATACAAGCTGGCATCGTTTTCACGATACCAGCTTGTATTTATTTAAAGGAGAAATTGATTGTGATTATTTATTTATGGCTCTTTTTCATATACTACTATATTCTATTTTTATATTTTTAAAGGAAATTGTTTTGCGTGGATTGAAGGAACATTTTGAAATATATTTTGTAGAGATATATTATGTAGTCCACGCAAAACAGATTAGTGCGCTGATTTGAATTAGGTTAGTATCTACACTCATTGCTATAAACAGTAACAGTCTCCGAAGTTGATCCCATATATGCTGTTACAGTACAAGCTACTCGATATCTATAATTAGATTGAGGAACTCCAGTTGTTTCAGAAAGAACAAGTCTTGCGCTATTTGATGAATCGGAGAAACTAGTAAAAGTATCCCATGAACCATAACCATTATATTGCAATTCAGATGTAACTTCTAATCTTGTAGTTCCACTTTTGCCTACTACATCACTTGTAATGTTAGCAACACCATTTTGTATGTAAAATGTGTTAGTTATTCTTTGAACATTATCATAGCGATAAAGTCCAACACTTACTTCATTCAAATCAGAAATAGAATCTTGCACAATAGCAGTTTCTGGAGCTAATTCTTGCACTACTGCATCTGGTTGTTCCGAATTAATATCTTGTCCAGATTCTTCTGCAAAAACGTTGAATGAGAAAATTGTTGATAAAGCAATTACTAATGACAAAAACGTTGAAACGATTTTTTTACACATAAAAACACCTCATATTTCATACTTCTAACGGTATTAAATTTACCGTCATAATATATACAAAATAAAACTTGTTTTGTTACACTATTTTTCAAATTATTTTTTTATTTTTTCAATTTTGTCGAATTAGCTAATTTTAGTAGCATTTCTTTGTTTACATTGCCATATAGTGACAAGCTATAGCTCTCATTTCTCCATACCAATGTATTTATTTTTGCTTCATTATCACCAGCTATATAAATACCATCATAATTATTGATTTTCACTTCTTCAATATCTGTCTCATCTGCGCTTATAGCAACATTTGTGATAATTAAATCTTGTGCAAATACAATATTTTCACCTTTATCGTTTTCAAGCACATATTCCTTATGCCCTTTGTAATTCAATCCATCAGAGACCTTGAATTCACACGGTATATCTGTTGGAAAATATTCATTTTTTATTTCCGTCTCAATTTCATTTTGGTTAATAATTCCACTGTCTTTATCAAAACTTACTTCGCAATGATCAGAAAATATTTCATAAAAGAAATTAAAAACAGGTGTTCTGAGAGCTTTGACACTTAAAACTGTTGTAGACATAGCAACTAATATTGTAATAAAAATTACTGCTACTTTCTTTCCAATAGTGTTAAGCATATAATACGCAGGCTTGCTTTGTTTGATTAACATCTTTTCCATTGACTGTTTAAATTTATTTGAAAATACATGTGTTTTTTCTAACTCATCCTCACTAGGTAAACTTTCTGCATATTCATAAATATAATCAGAGATTGCATTTTTCAACATTTTTTGAAAGTTTAGTTCTTGTTTGCGAGTTTTCACGTAATTTCATCTCTCTTTCTAACAATATAGATAACTGTTTCTTACCCCTAACTAGCCTTACCCTTACATTTTCATTTGATATATTAGTAAGCTTTGCGATATGCGAATTTGAGTATCCATAAAAATATTTAAACATCATAATGTCTTTGTATTGCTCACTAATCTCAGAAAAGGCAGCTTTAAAAATTTCTTCATCTTCTTTTTTAAAAAGCATTTTTTCAGGATCGCATGTATCGTCTGAATTAAAATTATCTAACAAGTCATATGAAGTTTCCAAATGATTATTTTTCTTATTTAATATATTTATAGCCATGTTTTTTGCTATAGTTGCAACATATGCCTTTGTTTCACTATCGTTTAATATACGAATATCAGAAATATTTTGAGATATTTTCAAAAAAGCTGTCTGTACTGCATCTTCTGCTAAAAACTCATCCTTTAAAACAGAATTCGATACATAAAACATTATCTCTTTATAGTTTTCATATATGTATAAGAATTTTGACTTATCTTTTTCATCATC
>DAMDCT010000021.1:22772-24592 GCA_032091455.1 Oscillospiraceae bacterium
ATATACAATTAATATTTGATTTTGTTACACTTTTTCATATATTTAATTTTTTAATGTGTAATATTTATTTACTTTTACAATATTTGTGTGTTTTATGGATGGTAATTTAGTACATTACACAATAAACAACCTTGATACAGCTTACGTTGTATCAAGGTTGTTTATATTTATAGAATAATACAGATTAGGCCACCGCATCCCTCGTTAATAATTCGTTCTATTGTTTCTTGTAGCTTTTGCCTTGCATCGGATGGCATACGATATAACTTATTGTGCAACCCTTCATTTACTAGTGCATGAAGTGACTTTCCAAATATGTTTGAGTCCCAAATTTTTATTGGATTTTCTTCAAATTCCTTTAGTAAGTACATTACTAACTCTTCACTTTGACGCTCAGAACCTACTATTGGTGAAACTTCTGTTGTTATTTCAGCTTTCATCATGTGTATACTTGGTGCACTTGCCTTTAGTTTAACACCATACTTACCACCTTGTTTTACAATCTCAGGCTCTTCAAGAGTAAGTTCATCAAGACTTGGCATTACTATTCCATAACCAGTTGCGGCAACCTCTTCGAGTGCTCCCTCAATTTTAGCATATTTTTTCTTAATTTTTGCGAGTTCGATCATACAAGGCATTAATCCTGATTCGCCATTTATTTCAATTCCCGTAACCTCACCTAAAACCTTATAAAATAAGTCACCATTTAATGTTACACATACATTTGCGCATCCGTTGCCTAAATTAATATTATCTACGTTTGCTTTTGATATATATTCACATTCGCATAACTTATCTGCAATATTAGATATATCACTAATATGTTGAACTGACTCTGCTCCCTTTTTAATTATGTTAAATACACTTGATTTTAACCAGTGGTCTTTCTCAAGACTATTAATCCATTTTGGCATTTGAATTGCAATTTCTTTAACTGGGAATTCAAATAACAGCTCTTTAATTATTCCTTTAATATCGTTTGTATTGAGTTCTAGACAATTTAGAGGAATTACTGGCACTTCATATTCCTGAGTTAAATTTGCCGCCATATCCTTAGCTCTATCGCTTGTTGGATTAACGCAGTTCAGTATTACTATGAAAGGCTTATTAATATCCTTCAGCTCATTTATTACGCGTCTTTCCGCTTCTGCATATTCATCTCTAGGTATGTCGCTTATACTTCCATCAGTTGTAACTACAATCCCTATTGTAGAGTGTTCTGTTATTACTTTTTGTGTTCCAACCTCTGCTGCCATGTTAAATGGTACTTCGCCTTCAAACCATGGCGTCATAACCATACGAGGCATTTCATTCTCAAAGTAGCCAAGTGAGCTAGGGACAATATAACCTACGCAATCAATCATCCTTACATTGAGCTGTGCATTACCCTCAAGATTAATTTTTACAGCTTCTTCTGGTATGAATTTTGGCTCAGTCGTCATAATTGTTTTGCCTGCGGCTGATTGTGGAAGTTCATCAATTGCTCTTTCTTTTCGATATTCACTTTCTATATTAGGAATAACGAGCGTTTCCATAAATTTTTTAATAAAGGTTGATTTACCTGTTCTGACAGGTCCTACGATACCAATATATATGTCCCCATCAGTTCGCATAGCAATATCAGAATAGATATTAGTCTTATCCATAAATGTTATCCTCCTACATTAATAATATTTGCGTTTGTTACGAATCGATAATTGGAATCAACAACATTTCCCTGTCGTTTAACTCAACATTATCGAGGTTGTTTTCTAATATTATTGCGTCTACTGATGTGTTGAATTTTTTAGCAATATCCCATACCTTCTCGCCGTTGCATG
>DAMDCT010000021.1:24602-28864 GCA_032091455.1 Oscillospiraceae bacterium
TAAAACTGCGTCATCAATTTTTTCTTTTTTAGCGTTTTCATCTATTGTAATTGAGCTGACTACATTATAATAACAATATTTAAATAAATTACCGCAAACTTTGATTTCAGCTCTAACCTCAATTTCATCTCCTGAAATCATGCTATATGAAACGGATGAAATTGTTACATTAGGTACGAACATAATATCCTCATCGCAACATTTGCAATCTATCTTCATTTCACATGGTGCCGATTTGTCAATAACAACAGGCATATTTTCACAATCTAATGCAAGTATTGATATATTTAAATTCCCACTCACTTCTAGCATTCCGTCGGCATATTTTGCACTCTCATTTGTGAATTCACATACAATATCATAAACACAGTTTATTTCGTTTTGAGGAATTCTAACTGAACTCTTGCAAATGCAAACTTCGTTTAATGTATTGATTAATTGCTCGATTTTTACCTTATTTGAGTTTGTCTTAACTTCATATCCGGTTGAATAAATGTCATTAATTAACTGTGCTTCGTCATTTTTATTAGCCTCTAAGCAAGCTCTAACTAAAAATTCAGCATCATAACCTTTGCTTTCATTATCTCCACTTGGTTTAAGGTTTATATCAACACTCGTTACATCAAAAAATATCACACATTTGTATTCTTCATTTATTCCTGCAACATCTATTATCTGACTTATAGGTATTGTGTGATCCATAATTTCTGGCTTCATCTCATTGTCTGAAGAATAAAGCATATGTAGAAGTATCTCACCTTTTAATATAACCTTATTTTGAATTAATTTATAGTCTGTAAGGACTGCATTAGCTGAGTAATCCAGCACTTCAGTCATTGTAGGCTTTCCATAGCTTAACTCAAGTTCCTCTTTAATTGAAAACTCTTTACAAGCATTGAGTTTTTCGCCAAGTGCTACTACTTTTTTGTTGTCAATCTGCACACCCATCCCAGATGCCTTACTTAGCACTTCAAGCTGTCTTGGTGCACTTATTGTAGCCTTTATGCTAACTGCACCACGTATATCTAGTCTGTGCTGATTTACCACTCTGCAATTTACATAGTCGCATTTACAGTATGCTGTTACGACTCCTTTTTCATATGGCTCTTTTAAATCAACAGACTTAGAGAATGCCTGTTTTTGGCAAATTGCTCTAATGTGATAAACCTCTTCACTTACATAAATCACCTTTATATAAGCAATTCCATCAATCAATAGCTTGCCATTCATTATGCGCTGTGATGTTATTTTAGGCACGATTTTGCATTTGAGCACTTTAAATATGCTTTGACAATAGTCAGGCAAAAGATAGTCTAACTCGATTGATTGCTCTAATATACCATCATAAACTACTTCATTTATACATATTGACTCGTGTGTTAGCTTTAGTTCCATAGTTGCTTCCGCTCCTTTTATGATTTTCTATCTAATATTATTCATTAGCTGTCCACGTTATGCTTAATTAATACTAATTCCATTTAAAATATGTCCTAATCATTTTTATAAAAGTTTATATTTGAGCGGTTCTATAAAAATATACAATTACAATTTCAAATCAAAATTAGTATGTAATATTATATGAGGATTGTTATGATAATAAATAAATTTGATGATAGTACATTATATTAACGAATTTGAAGCAATATGAAAACATAAAAAAATACAGACACAAAAAGCGTGTCTGCATTTTTTTAATTAATTTACTTAGTTTAATTTTATACTTCTTTAAAATATGCTTTTGGGTGCTTACAAACTGGACAAACATCAGGTGCAGAAGTCCCTTTGTGCTCATATCCACAGTTTGCACATTTCCATGTAACTTCTTTCTCGCTTTCAAATACCTTATTATTTTCAATATCTGCTGCAAGCTTTTTAAAACGTTCTTCATGCAATTTTTCAATCTCTGCTACGCCTTCAAACAATTTTGCAATGTCTGTAAATCCTTCTTCTTTTGCTACTTTTGCAAATTCAGCATACATCTCTGTCCACTCATAATGCTCGCCACCTGCTGCATCTTTAAGTGCGTCAAGAGTTGATTTTGGTGCACCATTAATATGGTTGAACCATATTTTTGCATGCTCAAGCTCATTATTTGCAGTTTCCTCAAACATATCTGCTATA
Source organism: Oscillospiraceae bacterium (assembly GCA_032091455.1). GTDB lineage: Bacteria > Bacillota > Clostridia > Oscillospirales > Ruminococcaceae > Paludihabitans. The sequence goes on from DAMDCT010000021.1 coordinate 26,724, forward strand.
TGGTTAAAGCCTTCTTTTTTTGCTCTTTTTGCATAGTAAGTATATTTATTACGTGCCTGTGATTCTCCTGCAAATGCCGCCATAAGATTAGCAAATGTTTTTGATTGTTTTAAGTCCATTTTTTACTACCTCCTGTTAATTTTTCATACCATATAACCTATTATGTATAGATTAATGGTAAATAATTCATTGTAATGTATTATTAATCGATAATATTAATTCTTTGTAATTTTAATTGTTTCAATTAATACTGGGGTTGTTGGCATAGACTGCTCGTCAACTGGTACTGTTGCAATTTTATCAACAATATCCATACCCTCTATTACTTGTCCAAATACAGTATGCATTCTATCAAGCCAAGGTGTTCCACCTAGTTTTGCATAATTATCATAATCAGCCTTTGTATACTTAATAGTCTCTAACCCCATTTGTGCACGAATACCATCAACTTCTTCTTTAGTTACAGCAGTTTTTTTATTAACTATAAAAAACTGACTTCCATTTGTATTTGGTCCTGAATTAGCCATTGATAAAGCACCATAAAAGTTTCTTAATTCACTAAATTCATCTTCAAAAGGTTTTCCCCAAATACTTTCGCCACCAGCTCCTGTACCTTGAGGGTCGCCACCCTGCATCATGAAATCATTCATAATTCTGTGAAATGATAATCCATTATAATAGCCTTTTTCAGCATGAGTAACGAAATTTTCAACTGCCTTTGGTGCTTGCTTAGCGAATAACATTATTTTAATATCGCCGTATCCCTTAATTGTCATTGTCGCAATTTGCTGACCCTTTTTAGGCGAACCTGTTTGACTTACTTTTGATGAACAGCCTGTCAACATTGAAGTTAACATTAAAACTGTAAGTGTAACTGCTAAAACTCTTTTCATGTAATTCATAATTATGACCATTCCTTTCGTTGTAAATTATTACTTTTTCTCTTTAGTGTATTTAGACAATTCTATTTTCTCAATAACTATTTTTTCCAAAGGTTTATTTGTTTCTTCATCGACTTTTACACCAGAAATCTTATCAACAACTTCAATACCATCAATTACTTGTCCAAAAACAGTGTATTTTCCTGTATATTGTGGCAATCCACCTTTTTCCATATATTTATCGATTACCTTCTTTGGATATTCATATTTCTCCATATCAGATACAAGTTTACTCGAAGCTTCAGCATTTCCGATAATAAAGAATTTACTATCTGATAAAATAGTTTTACTAAATTTGTTTTTTTCATATCCCAAAACAGAAACTGCACCACTAAAATGCCATAGATTTTGATTTGTTTCGCATTTAATTGGTTTTTTATCATCGGTTAAAAGTTTTCCACCAGAACCATCCTCATTTAATGCGCCTGTTATTATGGTTTTAGCTTTGCTTTGCGTTAAAATCTCTTTATTATTGTAGTAGCCATCTTTAATTAACCTTTTGAAATGTTCTACTGTATTTGGTGCTTCTTTATCAAATAAAATCATAGTTATAGTTCCCATAGAAGTTGTAATTACAGCCGTTTCTTGTCCCTCTTTTGGCTCATTAAACTGAACAAACTCAATTTCTTCTTCCTTAAACGAAGCAGTTTGTGCTGGCATACATCCAGTTAGCATAAGTATGCTTAATAAAACTAGTGCTGATATTTTTAATGCTTTCAAATACATATCACCCTTCAATATTCTTATATTTTTATTATTTAGTTCATTATACCATAAATTAAAGTATCATTGAACAAGGTTTTTAGGAAAAATCAATGAACATTTTGTAAACGCACTAACTTATTATAGTCAATATGTTTTTTCTCATTTCATCTGCGTTTTGTTTTGTAATAATTCCTGTACCCTCTATCATTACAGATGCTGTTCCGCATGCAGTTGCATAAGCTACACATTCAGCAATATCCTGTCCTTTATTAAATGCTTGGATAAATCCAGCCAAAGTAGTATCTCCCGCACCCACTGTAGACTTAACCTCTACTTTTGGTGAAGAACAAGAATATATCCTATCATTGCCAGCATAAATTATACCTTTACTCCCCATGCTTACTATAACATGTTCAACTGATAATGACAACATTATTGCATATTGCTTAATTTCATACAAATTATTAAATTCTCTATTTGCTATATGTGATAGTT
>DAMDCT010000021.1:28874-32378 GCA_032091455.1 Oscillospiraceae bacterium
ATAATGAACGGCTTAATTTCTCGCATATCACTTTCGGTTAAAATATCAGTGTCAATACAAACTTTAGTGTTCTTTCTATTAAACTGAACAATGAGAGATTTATATTGTTCTCTTGTTACATTTTTAGGCAAACTTCCGGCAAAAATAACCAGTACATTTTCTATATTTTCAATCTCTAATTCAAGTTTTTGTCTTAACAAGTCTAGAATATCCTCAGACACACTAAATCCACTTCTATTGATTTTAAATAATGATTCATCTGGCAAGATAATAGAAAGATTTTCTCTGATAGCTCCTTTGGTTTTAATAAAATCATATGAAATATTCTCTACGTCAAGAAGGTCTGATATTCTTTTTGCATTGTCTTCTCCCACAATACCTATTGACTTATTGTCTACCCCAAGAGAAGTTAAAACTCTTGAAACGTTAATTGATTTTCCTCCTGGATATACTTGCTCTCTAATGGCCGATACAGGTTCATTTAAGTCGAATTTGTCAACCCATATCGTTGTATCAAGAGACGGATTAAGTGTGACCGTAATAATTTTATTAAACATAGGAATTCTCCTTTATTATGCCTTTTTGGTAATTTTAACGCCTTGACGGGTTTCTTCAACAATAAAGCCTAGTGTTATAATTTCATCACGTATTTTGTCAGCAAGTGCAAAATCCTTATCCTTTCTTGCTTGTTTTCTTTTTTCTACAAGTTCGAGAATTTGATTAGGAATTTCCTCTTCTTTGTTTTCATACAGCAAACCTAAAACGCCTGTTAATTCATTGAATATGTTTGATGCAAATTCAATATATTCACGGCATTCCACTTTGTCCCCTGCTATGTTTATATTAATTTCACGTACAAGCTCAAATATTGCTGAAATTGCGTCTGCTGTATTTAAATCATCGTCCATTGCCTCAATAAAAGCACTCTTATATGATAATAAATGTTCTTTCTTATCACTTTCAAGTTTACCACTTTTAGCAATTTCAAGGGAACGTTTTAAATTATCTTTGCAGTTATATAATCTATCCAGTGCCGCTTTGCATGATTCAACAATCTCAGCAGTATAATTAATCTGGCTACGATAATGTGCTTGTAGCATTAAAAATCTAATTGGCTCATATCCATACTTTTCAGCTACATCCCTTGTTGTAAAGAAATTATTTAGAGATTTTGACATTTTTTTGTTGTCAACATTGATATATCCATTATGCATCCAATAGTTTGCAAATATATGTCCTGTTGCACATTCACTTTGTGCAATTTCATTCTCATGGTGAGGGAATATTAGGTCTTGACCTCCGCAATGTATATCAATTGTTTCACCTAGATATTTATTAACCATTGCAGAACATTCAATATGCCATCCAGGTCTACCATTTCCCCATGGTGATTCCCAACTTGGCTCTGATGGTTTTGCAGCTTTCCATAGTGCAAAGTCCATAGGATTTTCTTTAATTGAGTTTACATCTATTCTAGCGCCTGCCTCTAAATCATCAAGTGGCATATGTGAAAGCTTGCCATATTCCTCAAATTTATCAGTTCTAAAATAAACGTCGCCATTAGCATCATATGCATAGCCCTTGTCAACTAGAGTTTTAACGAAGGCAATGATTTCGTCCATATTCTCTGTAACTTTAGGATGAATTGTGGCTGGTGGAACATTAAGTCCTGTGGCGTCCTTGTTATACTCTGCTATATATCTTTCGGAAATCTCAATAGACTCAACGCCCTCTTCATTTGACTTTTTAATAATCTTGTCATCAACATCAGTAAAGTTTTGAACAAAATTCACTTCATAGCCTTTATATTCAAGGTATCTTCTTAGTGTATCAAAGACACAAATTGGACGAGCATTTCCTATGTGTATAAAGTTATATACAGTAGGGCCACAAGCATACATTTTCACCTTATTCGGTGTAATTGTTTTAAATTCTTGCTTTTGTCTAGATAATGTATTATATATTTTCATTTTACTTTCTCCTTTTATGCTTTTAAGTTATATGGGTGAATTTTTTTCACCCATATAATAATTATGATTTATTTTCTGCATTTATTTGTTGCTGTAATTTTTCAATTTTATGAGCTAATTTGCATAGTTCTTGTGCTACTGGGTCTGGGATGTGAACCTGATCCATGTCTGTACAGACACGGACACCATCCTTCTTCACTACCCTTGCAGGAACACCCACAGCAGTTGAATTTGGTGGTACTTCATCCAGTACAACAGCATTTGCGGCAATGCGTGCATTATCTCCAACAGTAAACGGCCCTAATATTTTCGCACCACTTCCTACTAGAACATTGTTACCTAAAGTAGGATGACGTTTACCTTTATCTTTTCCCGTTCCCCCCAAAGTTACTCCTTGATATATTGTGCAATCCTCACCGATTACAGTGGTTTCTCCAATTACAACTCCACTTCCATGATCAATAAACAATCCTTTTCCAATAGTTGCGCCTGGATGTATTTCAATTCCTGTAAAAAATCTACCTGTTTGCGAAAAATAGCGAGCAACAAAGTACATTTTGTGGTTGAAAAACCAATGTGATATTCTATACCATATTATAGCGTGAAGTCCAGCATAAAGCATTAATACTTCAAATGAATTTCTCGCAGCTGGGTCACGTTTTTTTATTGCACTTATATCATATCTAATTCGCTTAAACATTTAATATTACCTCCCTCTTAAAAAACAAAAAACGCCTTCATATATATGTAATAACATATATATGAAGGCGGATAATCCGCGGTTCCACTTCAATTTATAACTCAAGTTAAAAATCCTATAACGTAGATTAATCGAACAGCGATACTATTAATTTCCCGCCGTCTGCTCACAGATGCACTTTTATAAAACTTTTTGCCACAAACGCTTACAGCCGATGACGCTTGCTCTCTGATGCCGTTAGTTTTACTACTCTCTCTGATCTTTGCATTTATATTATTATATGAGTAATATATCATATATTTTACTAAATTACAAGTTTATTTTGTTGTATCAATTGCATCCTTGTTTTTTGCTATATATTCTACTCCTGAAACAACTGTTATTGCTGCCGCAATCCACATTAAAATGTTTGAAACAAGTGAAATATCAACAACGTAATTTGGAATTACCTTGCCATCTGAAGAAACCACTATTAAACGTAATGATGTCACCATAAACTCTCTAGTAATAATTATAATTACTGCAATTGAACTTGATAGTCCTAATTCAATAAAACATAACATTGCAGAAAGCACCAAAATTTTATCGGCAATAGGATCTAAGAATTTACCAAATGTAGTAATTTGATTATTCTTTCTTGCTAAGTGTCCATCAAGCAAGTCGGTTAATGATGCAACGACAAATAAAATCAGTGCATAAACATAGTTATATGGTATTGACTCTATCATTAAAAAAGTTATAAATATAGGCACTAATGTTACTCTTAATAGAGTCAATTTATTGGGTGTGTTCAAAAAGAGTTCCTCCTAAAGTTATTTTTTGCTATAATGCAGT
>DAMDCT010000022.1:0-323 GCA_032091455.1 Oscillospiraceae bacterium
ATATCTCTATTTCTCTCAAATATACATAGATTATTTGAATTTTGATTTGCAACAACTAAATATCCTTCAGTTAAATCAAAGCTGAAATCTCTTGGAGTTTTTCCACTACAACTAATTTCTTGTATTAATTTTAAATGTGAATTATTACTTTCTACTGTAAAAACTGATATACTATCGTTGCCACGGTTTCCTACATATAAAAACTGTCCATCCTTAGATAACTTAATTGCAGATGGATAATTAGGCGAATTGTTTTCTACCAAAATTGAAGATACTGATTGAATTTCGCAAAAACCTTTTTCTCCTAAATACTGTAATACAAT
>DAMDCT010000022.1:333-4025 GCA_032091455.1 Oscillospiraceae bacterium
ACATAAGCATATCTTTTATTTGTAGAAAAACACATATGCCGAGGCCCTGTTCCTGTTTTTAATTGAGTTTCAAAAACCTTATCAAGCGTTATATCATTGTTAGGTGAAGATACTTTATATCCGATAATACTATCTAGCCCTAAATCTACAGCACATAGATATTTCTCTTCAGGTGTAAAACATAAGTAATGAACATGGGATTGTATATTTGGAGTACTTCCTTTATGTATAACCTTTGTTAGATTGTTTTTATAAAGGGCAAGATTTTTTGTAAATGAAGCTGATATTGAACCTTCTCCATAGTTTGCTATTAATACTATTTTTTCAGATGGGTTAAGTGTTATGTAACAACTACCTAAATTTCCACTTGAATGTGACCACATATACTTTATGCCCTCATGTTTGTCCACTTGATATACAGTAATACCATCTTTAAATTTAGATAAATTGCTTATAGTTTCCGTAACTGCATATACTCTATCATTAGCTTTATATAAATAAGATGGGTTTTTTACATCTTTACTATACTTGATGAAAGTAAGCTTACCATCATCAAACTTGTATACTGAAATTCCACTTGTTTTAGAGTATCTTCCGATTAACATGAACTGTGTCATATTTGCTCCTTATTACAATTAATTCTATATAGGTTTATTCATGCTCTTACTAAAAATTTAGATAGTTTATCAAAGTAAAAGTAATTGAAACTATTGCTATAATCAAAAAGAATACAACACCATTTTTTATAGTCTTCAAATATTTCAGTTTACAGAGTTTTATGTATTCTTCTTTTTCTTCTTCGCTTAAATCCGTTTCATATATCCTATAAAATAAATTTATATTCTCACCAGAAAATGATTTATGTTGAAATATCTCATTTGGTAAAGGCTGATTATCTTTCAGCATTTGTTCAAATTGTTTGTTTTCTTTTTCGGTGCAGTCAATTTTTTGAATAAAACCTATATCATTCTTTAATTCTTCGAGTTGTCTTATTAGGTTAACAATTTGCTTTGGCATTGTGTGACCTCCTTAAATCTATGGATTATTCCTTGTTTGTTAATCAATGATTGGTTTGCTCATATAAAGCATTCCATCAAGATTAGGACCATAGACATCAGGTACGACTCCACGGGGAATATATCCGTTTTTCCCATAAAACGCCACAACAGAATAATCCAAAGCATATGTATGCATATAAAGACAATACACCTTTTGATTTATCAAATAGTGTTCTATATATTTTAGCATTTTACTGCCACATCCTTTATTCCTGTATTCAGCCTTTATGCCAAGTTGCATAAGTTCACAAGAGCCATAACCATTACAAGCAACTTTTGGGCGATCTTCAATCAGAATAGTAGCAAACCCAACAATATTTTCGTTATTATAACAACCAAAAAAATCACACCCTGCGGCTTTAAGCTTATTCAACTTATTAATTATCCACGCCTTATCCTCTGGATTATCAATACTAAGTTCTTCTAACTCTGCCCACAAAACTAAATCTAATATTTCCTCTAACTCATTTAATGATATTTTTCGTATCTCCATCTTAATCTCCAATTCAAAATTTGTTATAGTGGCAATGACTTTCACAATTTCAGTATACCCCACAGTATTAAAAAGTACTTAGTAGTAGGGGATAAAAAAGTTTATATTGAAAGCAGCCTAAAAGCCATTTAACCTCAAAACAAAAAGTAGTGTCATTGAATGATATTAACAATAGGCTACTACAGTATATCACAGGATTATAAAAATTCAAAGGACTATGATTAAGAGAAATATGTTGAAAATAGAGTATTATTTTGATGCAGTAAAAAATATATAGATAAACACGATTGAAATGACAAAATCAAACCTTTGATAAGCAAGGAATTAAATTGGATAGTTTTAAACTAATAAAAGATAAATGACTAAAAACACATTTGATAATTCCAAGAAAGCAAAGAAATAAGGAACACGAGCATATTTTTCAAGCTAAGGTAATGATGGCAGTTGAGATGAAATTTTGAAGTTGTGTCCATAATTCATATTTCTTTCTGCCAAATTTGGTGGTATAATGAAACTATATTAACAGGCGTTTACATCGAATAAGTTATTTAAGTATAATACAAAGACAATATTTAAAGGAGGAGGCGGATTGTTTGTTAATGAATAAGCAAGGTAAAGACTATTACTTTTCAAAACTACTGATGGCGCAACTTTCACAGATATTAAATTACCCATTAACTTTAGTGGAAGCTCCATCTGGCTTTGGCAAGACCACCGCTGTAAAGGAATACTTAGAAGAAGTTTATCAAACAACGAATGTTTACTGGTATACATGTCTTGGTGAGCCTGCATACAAGGCATGGGATGGAATTTGCAATATAATTGATTCAGTTGATAAAAATATTGTGAGAAAAATAAGAACATTAGGTATACCTTGCAAAGATACTCTTTATGATATGATTGAGTTAATAAGTGCAATCCACTGTGAACAACAAACAGTGTTGGTAATCGATAACTATCAGTTAATTCGAAATGAGTTTTTAGACATGCTTAATAACGCATTTTCAAACGACTTTAATAGTAATTTTCACATTGTAATTATAACCCAACCTCCCAAAAAGAAAATCACCATTAATCCGATATATAATCATCAAAAACTATTAATCGACCGTTCCTATTTTTTCTTTTCAAAAGAAGATACAAATTCTTTTTTTAAGAAATCTGGTATACGCCTTCCTAACGACGAACTAGACTATATTTGGAAGAGTACAGAAGGATGGGTAGCGGCACTATGTCTGCAAAAAAAGAACTATCAAATAAAAGGTTCTTTTAAAGATGCCGTGGCATTTGATGGATTATTAGAAACAGCCATTTGGAATAGAATGAATGCTCAAGAGCAAAACTTTTTGCTATCACTCTCACTGTTTGATAGTTTTACACTTAAACAAGCAATGATTATGCTTAACACCTCTGAATTACCTGAATATGCCAATGATTCATTGATACATAATGACTTTGTACGTTTTGATGACAACTCACATTCATATTTTTTTCACAGCTTATTACATGACTATCTTATTAAACGTTTGGAGCAGATAAAAGCCACAGATTATGGAAAACTAGTTTATCTCAGAGCTGGTGCTGCTTACGCAGCAGTTTCACAAAACTATAAGGCTGCAATGTGTTATTATGAGATGGAAGATTTTGAGCAACTGCTTTCCCTACCCTTCAAATGCAATGAGATGGATGAATGGGTTGGTATGGGAAGTGACATATTAGTTTCAAACATAATTAATGAATGCCCACTTGAAGTGTTAGTTAACTATCCCAAGAGTATGATTGTCTTTGCCTTTGAAATGTTTATGCTTGGTAAATACGAATTGTTTGCACAACTTTGTGATATTATTACACAAACACTCACAAAAGAAAATCAAAATCTGCCAGCAGGCGAACTTGAATGGCTGTCGGGTGAATTTGCACTTATGACGTCTATGACTAAATTTAATAATATCGAGCTTATGAGTGAAGATCAACGGAGGGCTTACGAACTCTTAGGCGGTGCGGCAAAAATACTAACCTTTGTAGATGGGTGGGCAATGGATGCTCCTTCTGTGCTTTATCTTTTTTGGAGAGAAAGTGGCGCTTTACAGCATGAACTAGTATGTATGGATAAATGCATGCCGTACTACTACAAGGTGACA
>DAMDCT010000022.1:4035-11566 GCA_032091455.1 Oscillospiraceae bacterium
GACAAACTTTCATGGCATGGGTGCAGAGATTGTAATGAGAGCTGAATCACTTATGTATTCCGGTGATGATATCGGAGCAGAAGTACTTTGCCATAAAGCTTTGTATCTTGCAGATATGAAAGATCAGAATAGTATTTGTTTTTGCGCAGAGATGTGTCTGCTTAGAATTTCTATTCTACGTGGTGATACATCTTTATTTGAGAGTGTTATTGCTAATCTAGATAAACGCACACTTAAAGGATATGCATTACGTTCTAGATACACACAAGCCTTAATTAAAGGCTTTTTATATGTTCAACTTGATAATACTGATATGATTGAAAGCTGGCTGTTAGAACCAATGGAGTTTGAAAGGCTTTTATATAGTGCTGCTGTACCTTTTGCACAAGTTATTTATGCTGGGTATTTAATTGCAGGTCACCAATATGTCAAACTTATTGGCATTTCTGAGTTGTTAATTAGGCGTGCAGAAGAACAAAATCTTTTGTTAGCAAAGATATATCAGACCATCTATTTATCCATTGCATATCTGAAAACTAACCAACGCGTGAATGCAATAGAGCAACTAAAAGTTGCTTTAAATCTTGCAATACCCGATGAAATCTATATGCCATTTGCCGAAAACTCCAATCTTCTGGGTGATCTGATAGATTATTTATATGTACCTGAATATGATGGAATAATAGATAGAATACATAAAATCTCTCATCGTCAAAGTATAGGCATAGAAAAAATTAAAAAGCACTTTATATGTAACGATTTTGGTTTAACCCCACGGGAAAAAGAGATAGCAAAACTTACTCAAAGTGGAAAAACAAACAAGGAAATTGGTGCGCTGTTATTCATTTCATCAGAAACAGTTAAAATGACACTAAAAAAAATTTTCAAAAAGCTGGATATTCATTCAAGAGTTCAGTTAGAATCCACTCAACTAAAATAAATACCCAATGGGGAATATCCTTTTAAAAAGAATTGCCATATTATTTATATGACAATTCTTTTCTTATTTTATATTAAAGGAGGCCTAAAGCAAAATGGAAAAGTACTTTAATAGGCGGGTGTTTCATAGTGTAATTCCCCTTCCAAACTATAAGTTGAAAATTGAAATGGAGACTGGAAATGCTATTTTGTTTGATTTCACCAGTCGACTTAAATCGGTACGCTACGGCAGGCTACAGGACACCAAAATCTTTGAAAGCGTTCGTACAGATGGAGATACTCTTATTTTTGGAGTTGATGAAATCGAACTAATAACAATTACAGCAGATGATTTGATGGACCTTTTGATAATTGATAGAACAAAATAAAAATGGAGATGATTTTTTGACAACACTATCAGAGCTAGAAAAACTAAGAAAAAACGCGAAACTCTTATTAATACTTAATATAGCAATTGTGGTTCTGGCTACGCCTTTATGGCCGTCACCACTTAGCATTGTCCTTTGCGTAATTGGCGGAATTTTATTCTTAACAGTAGTTATGAAAAAAATGTCCAATTACAAAAAGTCGTTTAAAAATTATATTGTAAAAGCAAGTTTGGAAGGGATATTTTCCGAGCTTTGTTATGACCCAGATATGGGGATAAGTGCAGAAGAAGTTGGTATTTCGGACCTTGTTGAACTAAAAGCTGAATTTGTGAGTAATGATTTAATCGTTGCTGAGTACGGCAAAGTGAAATTCAAACAATCAGATATCATTATTTCAGATAAACGCAAAATAGTTGGTGACAACGGCATAGCAAATGAAGTTACAACCACTTGCTTTACTGGGAGATTCCTTGTTTTTGACTTTTTAAAGCCCACATCAGCTCCTATTAAGGTGCTGGGCAAAAACTACAAACCCGAAGGTAACAATCAAGGGCTACTAACTTCACTGAAAAACAAGCTTATAAATAGCAGAAATGAAGAACAAGTTTTTATGGAATCTGAACTATTCAATGAAAATTTCAAAGTCTTTTGTTGCGAACCCCAAACAGCTTTTTATATTCTTACACCTCAAATTGTTGAAGCAATATCTATGCTTTCAAATCAATATGAAGGCAAAATAGCATTATGCTTTAGAGATCAAAAGATGTATGTTGCAATTAACAGCAAAAAAGATTCCCTTGAAGCAAAAATTCTATCAAACCGAACAATTTGGGAAGAGAGCGATCTTGTACAGAAGGACATAAAGGTTATAACCGATTTTATTGAACTTATGAACCTTGAAAACAATACACTTGTAGCAACGACTAATTAAACATATAAAAGAAATGGAGATTAACGTTATGCCTTATATACTTACTTTAATAGCAGTAATACTTATCTTACTTATTTGGTGGATTGCCACTAGCAATAAATTCAAACAGCTTCTTGTAAAAATAGATGAGGCAAGTTCAGGAATTGATGTTGCGCTGACAAAACGCTATGACACCTTAGCAAAGCTAATTGATATTACAAAAGCGTATGCTAAGCATGAGGTTGAAACACTCGAAAAGATAGTTAACCTCAGAAAAGGCATGACCGTATCTGAAAAAAATGATATAAATGCAAAACTTGATAATATGCAAGATAAAATAAGCGTGATTGCTGAAAACTATCCCGAGCTTAAGTCAAGTGAGAATTTCAAGCAGTTGCAAGTATCAGTCGTAGATGTTGAAGATCATCTGCAAGCATCAAGACGTCTTTATAACTCAAATGTTTCTTTGTTAAATCAATTGATAGTCACATTCCCTAAAAGCTTAGTGTCAAAATCAATGAACCTTACAAAGCAAGACTTTTTTGCAGCAGAAGAAGTAAAAACAGTGGACGTTGCAATGGAGTTTTAAGAGGAGAGGTTATTTATGAATAAAACATTAAAAACAGTACTTATTACACTTGCTGTAACCTTAGTTTTTCTTATTGCAATTGTCATGATTTTTGGTGAAGACAGATCAGCTCCCGTTGTCCCATCTTCGCAAGCATCTGGAAACATCCCTGCTGATGCACCATTGAATACAGATAAGAATTCCTCAATAGCAAGTAGCGAAACATCCACTAACAATATTACTGAAGATCTTTCTAAAGAAATGTATGCAGCCACTATCGCCTACGATATTTTTGACTGGAATAAGGCAGATGAGCAGGGCAAAATTGAAATTGCAGAAAATATTATGAGAGTTTGGTATGCAAATGGGAGTACCTATTCGATGACATCTAAAGATCTAGTGACCTATATTAATCAGAATTTGTCCAATCAGGCAAATATATTTGAAATTGCCTGCATTTATGCGCAAATTGACCCACAGCCATATTTAAATCGTACTAACTAAAGATAGTGTTATTAATAAAACATAAAAATCACTAAGAAAGCAGTTGTAAACATATGCCTTTTTATATCTCCATAATATCCAGTTTAGTGTTTGCTTGCTCAGCAGTTGTTGCCTGTACCTACTCTTGCAAAACCAAAAGTAAAAAGGCAAAAATTTTATCAGTGGTTTTTGGTGGTTTTACAGTATGCTTTATGCTATACAGCTTATTGACCATCCTACTTATTTATGGAATTTCCTAAATTTTATGTTTGATAAAAAATTTAATAGAGTAAATTCTTGAAAGGTGAACTTTAATGAAAAAATTAATAAACAAAACATTAGCTTTATTGCTTATAATTGTTTGCATAAGCTGTCTGTGTACTGTTCAGGTTTCAGCATTAGCAGGAACGGACGTAATTAAGTTTCAAAGCACATATACTAAAGACGGGAAATTTGCTATGCCAGTTAAAATATGTGTCAGCGGAACGGTATCCGCAAACCTGGTTGATTCAAAAAACGCAATAATAGAGAGCTTTAAAACTATGAAGGTTGGGTTTGGTACTACTATTACATATTCACGTTCATTTGCAAGCACTAAATCTGGGGTTTACTATTTAAATGTTAAATTTACTTATCCAACACTGGATGAAGGTTTTACACAAAGACTTAAAATAACGCATAAAGTACCTAGCCCAAAAGTATCATTTGCAAAAACTTACCAAACTTACACAGATTCAGGTGATGTAAAGCAAACTTTTAAGCTTAATTACTTTAATGCAAATAACCAAAAAATTAATTTTGAAATCTATGATGAATATGGTAACCTTATTAGTAAATCAGGATTAGTTGCAAAGCATGTTAGCGGGAATTGTACATATAATTGGGATTATTATCCGATAAAAGGCGGAGTTATGGTCAGCAATGGTACATACATCCTTAAATATTGGGTTCAAGGGCAAACACCCAAGCAGATGAACTTTGAAGTAAATCTGTCGGAGGGATAATATATGAATTTATTTAAAAAAACATTTATCTTATTTATTATTTTATGCACTATTTTTGTGTCAACTATGACTATTTATGCAATAGCACAAGAGAGTTGGTATAAAGTTAAAGGAACCTATGCTAAAGATGATAACAGTCAATACAATAATGGTACTTTATCACTTATGTACCTTGACAATGACGTTGTAATGTTTGAGTTTTTTATGATGGAAGGCAGTGAGAGTAAAGATACCTCAAATAATTTCTGCCTTGCAGGGGCATTTTACTTAGATGACAATGGCATGGGAATATACGAGCATCCAAAGACAGGAAATGTAAGAATTACTTTTAATTTATTTAATAATCAAGTATCTGTTAAACAAACAGGTAAATTGCCCATTGATGTCAGCGGGAACTATAAATTCATAGAACATCATATTAACGTAACAGAAGATGCGGCGATAGAGTTATTAGAACAGCTGCCCACAGCTACAACAAGCTTAAATCATAACAATGGCGAATACAAACTCTCAATGTCCAATGAAATGATAGACGGTTGGTTTTATGATGTTAAGGCAAACTTTGTGGACACCAATGCATTAATAGCAGAGTTTTATATTTCAGGTGATATGAGTGCTGTATATCGAGTTGATACCGATACACCAACCCTTATTTGGGGTTCGGCACAACCTATGCTTGATGCAACCTATTTATCTGATTCAGAGTCGCTCTTTGGTGTAACAGTAGTTAAAAACAACCCTAATGTTGAAGATGAAGTTGAAAACTATGTAAAGACGAATTATGTATCTATTACCCCCATGAATAATGCAATTGCAATTGGTGACAGTATGCCAACCGTTATTACTGTTCCCGGTAACCTTAACTACACCTTAACCTGTCAATCATCTGACCCTAAAATTTCAAAGATTGATGAAAAGGGTGTTATTACTGCTGTTGCTGATGGAGAAGCTATTATTACAGGAATGATTACTATTGACGGAGCAAAAAAACAGTTTAAATTCACAGTATCTTCCTTTGATAATAAAGCTATAATTAAAAACATCAATTCTACCTTTATTTCATATTTTTTATGGATTATAATTTTGATAATTGTTTTAATGTTACTTGTCGTTTTTATAATAATAAAAAGTAGAAAAATAAAAAAATAGAGATTTAGTATATGTGAAATTTTATTATAATTTGGAGGGGTCTAATTGCGCAATCATATGGGGATTTTTATAGCCTTAATGATGATTTGTTTGCTTTCAGGGTGTGCAACCCCAAAAGCTACGGTTAAAAATAAGGTTGCTTTACCGTCACAGGAAACGAATGGTAAGAAAGAACAAAGCGCCCAAGAATATCTTTTTAAAGCAAAGGATATAGAAGCAATCCAATTAACAGGGCAAGAAATACTTGACGGCAAAGAAGCCGACATGAGTGTGAAAATTTCCGATACCATAAACATGGATTTTCACATTTCAAGAGATAACCCAAACGGTACTAAGCTATACGCAATATATAATTCAACTGCTTATAATCTGGCAGTGAATTATATATGTCCCGATGTATTTGAAAATGATGAGGCAATTCCTGCGTATACTTATCAAATAGCATGCCATGACTTTAACGGTGATGGAATCAAGGAACTCATAATTGCATGTGGTAATAAAAACGATAAATTATCACTTTTTATATTTGAGGTAGTTATAGATTCTGAGTTCATTTTTCACTCTACAAACTACATTTTAGGCTACAAGGACGCTTATACTAATGATAAAAATGAGATTTGCGTTCCTTATACAAATGGACACAAAACTTACAGATATAACATAAAAGCTCAAGATGCTGAATATGCAAAATTATCTGGTACAATTAAAGTTTCCGCTGACTATCTAACTCAGGAGAAACTTGAGAAATATAAAAACGCAGTTAAATATGTTTTAAATAATGATGCTCCTAGTATTTTGCTTATGCCAACACAAACACTCGAGAATGTTATTATTTTCAGCATTGAATATGATGCAAATACAGAGAAATATTGTACAAGAGATGTTTTATATAGCATACCAAGGATAACACATGATACTCCGTTAATTGTAGAAGCTTTTATGCAAGACTTTCCAACCCTTGGAATTTCATATACGGACGAAACTGGCATGAAACAATCATGCGGTATTGCTGAAAGCCTTAAGGATGGTACGCTTTTTTTGTTTGAGATGGAAATAGCCAAAGGATAAACAGTGTTTTTTAAGCGGAATTACACACTACAATAAAGGTTTTGAATCTGTATAATGCAGATTCAAAACCCTTTATTTGCTTTATATACTATATAACTAAATTCCTAGGACATTAATCAATATAATTCGAACTCGTATATTCGTGCCGCTGGATAATTAGTTGTAGTTTGTGGACTAGTAATATAAAGTCTGACATATCTTGTTGTAAATGAAGTCACTGTTCTATCTGTTATATTAGCTGTATTGCCAGTAACAGAGTCAACATCTGTCCAATTAGTACCATCTGTACTCTTTTGTAATTTAAAGTTCTTAGTATTATATAGATAAGATTCTCCGCCTTCTCCTGCGTGTTTTACAACCCATCTATTAATGCTGTAGTTTGTTCCAAGGTCAAGTTTTAGCCACTGTGAACCTATATTTTGAGTAGAACACCACTTGCTATCACCTGCAATCGTTCCATTAACCGCCTTATCTGCTTCATGCCCTGTTATATCATACGAATCTACTGTAGCAGTCTTATTGAGTGCTATATTAGTAGATGAACTTCCAGATTGTGTGGTTGCACTTATCTGTGAACTCCATGCACTTTCACCAGCTGAATTTTTTGCTCTAACCTTATAGGTGTGATTTGAATTTGCAGTAAGCCCTGTATGATTATATGGAGTTGTTGCATTACCTACTGTTACACCATCAACCAAAAGGTCATAGCCTGTAGCACCAGCAGAAGAATTCCATGCAATATTAATTTGAGAAGTACTTACCGGTGTAGCCGTTAGCCCTGTAGGAACAGGTGGGATAGAACTATTTGGCCAATTTAGTACAGTAGTTGCGGCTGCACTTTCACTTCCATCAAATCCTACTGCAGTAAGTTCAATGTTAGATGACGTTTCGCTTCCTTCCTTGTCAATTGCTTTAACATAATATACTTCATCATATATTCTGCCTAATAATTCTTTTGAACCATCCTGTTTAATTCTATTTATATTGTAATACCAAACTCCAGAAGTGTTAAATGCCCAAGATAGATAAAGTTCCGCTGAGT
>DAMDCT010000022.1:11576-22963 GCA_032091455.1 Oscillospiraceae bacterium
GAGTTATTACCCATAAAGACATTATCAATTGTAAATCCTGTTGGAGTAGATGGAATAGATGAAGCTGAGTTAGTAAGAGAAATTTCACCGATTTTCATTGAGTAATTTGGTGAAGTTGGTTCAAACCTTAATCCTATTGCCGCAATTGTTCTACCTGCATAGCTTGATAAATTAAAGGTTTTAGTATTCCAACCTGCAGTTGTAGTATTGCCAACATCAAGATATGTGAAACTACTAGGACTATCTTCAAATATCAATCCGACTTTCATGTTGGATGGTGTACCTTGTAAACCTGTCTTATAGGTGATTGAAAGGTTTACATCATTAGTTACACTTACCTTTGTTTTATATAGTCTTAAGTCATTAGGTGAAGTAGTGCTTCCTGAAACTTTCAGACAGCTTCCGCCCTCATAAGCATCACTATAATCGAAATCAGTTGTAAGTTTTGTACCTGCACTTGTCATCCACCACTGCCATGTAGGAAGTATATCTTGAATGCTTGCATTATTCCATTCCCTCGTACTTGATATATTTCCTTCACTGAAAAATTGTCTACCATGACCAGTATTAAATCTTGTAACAAAAGGATAGTTACCTATTACTGATCTTTCAGCTATATAATGAGCTATACCATCCCAATTTGGATAAGCTCCACCTCGTCCTGTATTAGTTGGATCTTCATTAGGACCTGACCACCAAGCTCTTTCCTTGTGAAAAAGTTGATCTTGTTGATTTGGGTCAGTCGAAATATCAAATGCAAGTCCCAATTGGCTCATACCACATTTTAGGGTTCCATTGGTATTAACATTTGATTGCGGATCATATGGAGGGTTAAACCTGTATTTTCCCCCTTCAATACTGCAAAGTATATCAGTTAACGGATTAATCCCCAATGACGTCGCATAACTTGCCGAGCTTGTTAACCTAGAACTTGACCATGCGTAATTAAGAAACATTGAGTTTGCTACTCTGTTTGAACCATTTTTAAGCCACGTATTGTTGTTGCTATTAAAAGCATTTTGATAACTTAAATATCCACTATTATGCAAGCAATCATATATTTCAATATGCATACCCTGGTTTCTCATTGATGTTAAAAAAGCCTTAAAATCAGTAGCTTCTGTGGAAGTTATGCCAATTTCTTGATTTATAAAATATCCATCAAATCCATAATAATTTGCCATCTCCACCAATTTATTAGCTAATGGATATGTGTTTCCATTCTTTACTAACCATTGAGAAATAGAGGTACCTTGCCTTCTTGGCAAAAACCAACATCCCATACTCAAAACACCATTCCTATGAGCTGCGTCAGTATAGCCTGGATTAGGAAGATTAATAACACCATAATCAGTATCTGAACCATCCACTGGGGCTCCATGCCATGATGAATAGGTATCGGTGTATTGCCAATAATTAAATAAATATGATGAGTAAATATCATTGTACTTAACTGGTTTTAAAGCTAAACCTTCGTAATCTTCTGCAAGATAATGAAATGTAGGGACTGTACTTAGCGATGGCTTTGCCTGAGTTTGAGAAAATGCAGATATACGTGTAGCCAGTGGTACTCTAGAACGATTATACTTTGCAAATTGGTCTGTAGTAGGACTCCAATTCATAACCTGATCAGCATGATACCCATGAAAGCTTGGCTGATTTTCATTTGTGGTATATGTTGCTTCTACATTCGTGATACTGGTTGTACACATTCCCGTTATCATAGCAACACTAATAACAATACTTAAAATACTAGATTTCAATTTCTTTTTCTGCATAAAAACTCCTCCAATTTTATTTTTGATAAATTTAAAATCTCTGCATAAAATATTAACTAAAACTTTTGCTAGATTCATTGGTAATTTTTCATTTGCAATGTTACTGACAGATGCTTAAGGATTCTCCAAAGTAAAGACTGGTAAGTTTGATAAATTATATGTCTATATTATATAAATCAATCAGCTCACCTTCTTCCCAATATTATATTTTATAGTCATTTAATATACTAATATAATACGGTCAGTTGTTGAATAAAATTACAAATAAATAAAAGTTATAGTAAAATAATAATTTTATTTTTACAACTAGAGAAACAGTTACTTTCGAAATCGAAAGTAACTGTTTCTCTTAATATTATTCATTTAATTTTATTAGTAAAATATGTAGCTGTATACTCTATTTTAATTATTCTCTTTTACAGAAATATTACTTGTTGAACACTTTCTGTAACAATTTTTACACATTGACTTATATCTCTCATTACCTCCGACTTCGATTTGATGACCACTTGAAATAACCTTACCGTTATCATCAATTCTTGCGTTATGTACAGCCCTAGCGCCACACTTACATACTGTCTTTATCTCTTGTATGCTCTCTGCAAGTTCAATCAATCTTCTACTGCCTTCAAATAGTCGTTGCCTAAAATCAGTCAGTAAGCCAAAGCAAATTACATTAAAGTCAAACGATATTTCATATAAATCTTCAACTTGTTTTTCTGTTAAAAATTGGGCCTCATCTACCATTACAATCTGTGTTATAGATTTATCAAAATACTCAAATATTGACTTGTCATTTTGTATCATAGTGCAAGGGGATTGAATTCCAATCCTTGATTTTACAATGGGTTCACCTTCCCTATTATCGATTGATGGTTTTAATAACAAAACGTTAAATCCTTGTTCTTCATAATTATGTTTAATCATAAGCAGGTTTGCTGACTTGCTAGAATTCATACATCCATATTTAAAATATAATTTTGACATATACATACCCCTTTGGTTTTATTTGATTTTAAAATAACATTTAAATATATTATGCCATACCAAGTTGTACAATTCAATGACTATAAATAATTATTGTATTTACTATATATGTATGATATAGTTATAACTAGAATTGATGTTAAATGAGGTTATTATATGGGAAATAATGAATATATGTCTTTTAATAATTCTCAAGGTTTAAGATATGACGAAACCAGCATTGATTACGCTTTTGATAGTATAGATGAAAGACCAACCAAACAAATGCTAAATCAATATTGGTCGCAAAAAAGGGAAAGTGCGCCGATTTCTACAAAATGGATGTTTTTCTACGTACGAATTTTAATGGTCATTAATTTAATTATTGATACATTTGTAATATTGGATAGTATATTTAATATTTTCATATACTATAATATAGATAGCGTTATACGCCAAAAATACGATTTCATTTTTATTTATGGCTCATTATCATTGTATATTTGTGCTTATTCTTCAATCATATTTATATACCACTATTTAAAGTGCTTTGACTGCAGAGGATTAATGTGGCTCTGGATAAACACTATAATACAAATTATTCCTTTATTTTTCTTTGTTATCGGCACATTAATCATTCCTGAATATATGCCTTCAATTCAAGACAACATATCTCTTTTTATTATACCTCTTGTTTTCTTTCTCCCAAACCTTATTTATTTTGAGAAGAGAAGATTTTTATATTATGAAGAATCCACTTACACTGTTGAATTTAAAATAGATAAAAAGCATAAACTTGGAATTATAATATTATATTCAATAACTATATTGCTTTTCTTTTTGCAGATAGCATTAAGTCTAAATAGTCACTAACATCTTAATTGCGCTTATTATTCTTTGTGAATACTAAGCGTTTTTTAATGGAATTATATATTTATAATAAGATATTACAAAAAAACAGTGTATTATTAAAAGAAAAAAGCTTATTGAATAACTTATACTGATATTAACACAAAAATAATATAAAAAATAATCAGGAGGATATATTTATGAATAGCCCAAAAGAGTTACTATTTAAAACATTAAGACATGAAAAAACAGATATTGTTCCTTGGGTACCTTTTGCAGGAGTACATGCAGGAAAATTAGTTGGATATGATGCACAAGAAGTTTTAACAGATGCTGATAAACTTTTTAAGTCACTTATAGAAGTTAACAAAATGTACAAGCCACATGGTCAACCTGTGATTTTTGACTTGCAAATTGAAGCTGAAATTTTAGGTTGTGATCTTGTTTGGACAAAGGATGGCCCTCCTTCTGTTGCCTCTCATCCACTTGAGGAAACAACAAAAATCCCATGCAAATGCACTCTTCCTACAAAAGAAGATGGACGTCTTCCTCTTGTATTAGATGTAATGAAAAAAATGAAAGAGGCTGTTGGTGAGACAACTGCTCTTTACGGACTAATCTGTGGACCTTTCACACTTGCTTCACATTTAAGAGGAAATGACATATTTATGGATATGTTTGATGATGAGGAATATGTTAAATCACTTCTAAACTATTGTAATGAAGCTGGAAAACTAGTTGCTCAATATTATATTGAAGCTGGTATGGACGTTATCGCAGTAGTTGACCCATTAGTTTCTCAAATATCTTCTGCTCATTTTGAGGAATTTATGACTGAACCATTTTCTGATTTATTTAAATTTATTAAAGATAACGGTGCATTTTCATCATTCTTTGTATGTGGTGATGCAACAAGAAATATTGAAGTTATGTGTCAAACAAATCCTGATTCAATCTCTGTTGATGAAAACATTGACTTAGTTGCCGCAAAAACTATTACTGATAAATATAACATTGTAATTGGTGGTAATATCCCTCTTACTTCTATAATGTTACATGGTACACAACAAGACAACATGAAATATGTTGTGGACTTAATAGATAAAATTGAAGATACTACAAACCTTATTATTGCACCAGGTTGCGATATGCCTTATGATGTACCTGTTGATAACGGTATCGCAGTTGCACAAGCAGTTTTACAAACCGCTGAAGTAAGAGAAATGCTAAAAAATTATGTTGCCGTTGAAGATGACATTCAAGTTGATTTACCTGACTATGATAGTCTAACTAAACCTCTTGTTGAAGTATTTACACTTGACTCTGCTACATGTGCTGCTTGTACTTATATGATGGGTGCGGCAAATGTTGCAAAAGAAAACAATGGTGATAAAATCGACATGGTTGAATACAAATTCACTATAAAAGAGAATATTGCCAGATGTAAAAAGATGGGTGTTCAACATCTACCTTCTATCTATATCAATGGTCAACTTAAATTCTCTTCTATAATTCCTGCTAAAGAAGAATTTCAATCAGCTATTGATGAAGCAATTGCTAGTTTAAATAAATAGTATATTATTCGGATAAAATATATAACACAAAAGGGAACGACCCCCGTGTCGTTCCTTTTTTGGTATAATGATTATCACACACATATTAAGAAAAGAGGGAATCAAATTGATTAAGCTATATTTATTAACAGGCTTTTTAGGCGCCGGTAAAACTACTTTTTTAAAAAATACTATTAATTTAATGAGTGATATAAAATTATCTGTTATTGTAAATGAATTTGGAAAAGAAGGCGTGGACGGAAAGTTACTTCAAAGCCTTGGTATACATGTAGCCGAAATCAATAATGGCTCAATATTTTGCTCTTGTAGGCTTGATAAGTTTGAAGATGTATTATTGCAAAATATTAAGCTTTCCCCAGAAGTTATCCTCGTTGAAGCCTCAGGTTTATCAGACCCGACTAATATAAAAAAAATACTTGCCAATCAAGCTGAATTCTCTGAAATCGAGTATATGGGCTGTATTTGTCTTGTTGATGCTGTAAACTTTAAAAAAGTAATAAATACTGCTAGGGTTTGTAATAAGCAAATTAGCATTAGCGATATAATTATTATTAATAAAACTGATATTGCAAGTAAAGACCAAATTGAAGAAACACAATCCATTATTTTATCACAATATCCCAATGCGGTAATTCACAAAACAAGTTTCGGCAAAGTAGATGCCGATTGGATTAATAGTCTTAAATCTTTATCACATAAAGGTAATAAGCCAGTTTATCAGACAAGAGATGTGGGTTTGCAAAAATTTCTTATCACAATTAAAGATACTTTCACTCACTATCAGTTGCTCAAATTCATTCAAATGTTTATTGAAGATTCATATCGTATAAAAGGATTTGTTTATATTGATAATAAAACCTATTTAGTTGACTGCACCGGAGTTGATTTAAAGGTTGTAGAGTATGATGGTGAAGTAGATAACTTGAATAAAATTGTAGTGTTAGCAGGCGCTTCAATGCCTGTTGAGAAAAGTATTAAAAAAGCGGTTGATTGGTATAGTCAGTATATAGTAAGCGTGGAGTAATAATTGATAGTAATATTTAAAAACACAGGGTATTCCGTTCATGGAATACCCTGTGTTTTTTAAATATGTATTTTTTATCCTACTATTACTGCTGTACCTGAAGCTGTAACCATAAGCATATTGTTACCTGTTCCCAACACCTCATAATCTACATCAACTCCAACAACTGCGTTTGCTCCCATTTCGCTTGCTCTACTAACCATTTCACTAATTGCATTTGCTCTTGCTTGAATTAGCTCGCCTTCATATGAATTTGATCTACCACCAAAAAAATTGGTGAGACCTGCTGCAAAATCCTTTACAAAATCTACTCCTGAAATTACTTCACCAAAAACAATACCTTTATACTCAATTATTCTCTTGCCTTCAAGAGATGGTGTAGTTGAAACTATCATTATTAATATCATTCCTTTCACACAGACTTAGAGTAATGAGCATTTAGCTAAGCAAAAAGCACATAACTCAATTGCAAAATTTTAATTTATATATATATTACTAATAATATCAAAACAAACTTACTTAAGTCAAGTAGCATTATCAAACTAAAAATAAACTTTTTAAATAAGTTGGATTTTAATTAGTTATAAAATATTACAATATATAGATAAAATACAAAAATATTTATTATTCCCCTTGCATATTTTAATTTTTCGTAATAATATAGAATTATAGAAGTATATTTTTATATAATAATTTATAAGTATTAGAAAGAAGGTATAGCGTTATGCAAAAACTAGACACTCCATTATTATTATTAGACAACAGCAATATGATGTCTGTTATTAATCAAGGTGAATTTAAATGCACCAACATGTCGTTTGAGGAAGCAAAAGCTATTTTAGACATGCACGATGAAAGTAATACTGTTCGTTGTTTTACTAACAATGATATAGAAAATATCATTTTTAATTATCTCGGTATTGAAAAGAAAGAATACATTTATAAGCACGTTCGTAATATTCGAGTAGGTCAAGATGCAATTGTTTTTAAGCTATACACAACTCGTTCTGAAACTCAACCAGTTATTCATACAGCAGAAGGCATTGAAGCAAAAAAAATTCAAAATGTTTATGTTTATTGCGAATTTATTTCTAGGATAAAATAATAATTTGTTTTGTACTTATTTAATAAAATTAGTATTATTTACTTAAACTGTGGCACTTGTTTATAAAAATCAAGTGCCATCTTATTTTGCCGCAAAAGGTTTTTTACTCACTTGCTCTTACCTGTATACTTGTTTTTGCATAGATACTATTTTGTTGCAAAATGTTTTTCTCTTACTTGCAGTTGTTCACATACTTGTTTTTGCATGGATTTTATTTTGTTGCAAAATGTTTTTCTCTTACTTGCAGTTGTTTACATACTTGTTTTTGAATAGATACTATTTTGCATGTGCATAATATATTCGAGGTGATTTTTTTGAAGAAAAACAACTATACTGACCCTGAAGTTCCAATGGGTTTAGGCATGGCACTTGCAAAAGATATTAATGCAATGAACAAATTTGCATCATTTGATTCAGAGAAAAAGAAACAAGTCATAGACCACACGCATCAAATAAAATCAAAACAAGAAATGGCACAATACGTTCAGCAAATAACAAATGAAACATTTTAATAAATGAGGAGGTCTTTAGTTGGATAGTAATTTGAATTTTGCTAATATATCCGAAAAAGATATTGAAAACATTACAGCATTAGAAAACAAAATAAACTCTAATGGAAATACTAATATTGTTTTAATAGCCTATGAAAGTAAATGAGTTTTAAAGGGCAGGTTTTATACCTGCCCTTTAAAACCCTAAAATAAATCATTGCTTAAATAAAGTTTGGGTGGTAATATTAGAGTATAAAAAATAATACTGAGTAATAAGAAAAACCCCCTCCCCTACTTAAACAAAAAGGAATGATATAATGATTTACTTAATGAATGATGGGAAAATTGTATTACATAATTCACATGAAAAAGCAAGCTTGAATAACTCAAATAAAATAGGAATATTCAACTACAATGATAGTAAAAACAACGCAGAAAATTTTGATATTTCTGAATACTTACTAAATAGTACAGTTGCAAATAAATCTGCACGTTTTGAAAGTCATGATAATATGGATATTATCTGCACACCAATAATTGACTTTTCTTCACACTTAACTAAATTTAAAACCATATATATATTTATACAAGTAAATAGTTTATTTATCATTTGCGAAGATAATGATTTAATTATTAAAACAATAGATGAAATTTCAAATGATGAAAGTGCTGATTTAAGCTTAGGAAAATTTTTATGTAATCTCTTTGAACATTTTACTCAAAAAGATTCTGAATACTTAGACCATGTCGAGCAAGGAATCAACAACTTAGAAGATGAAATAATGTTAAATAAGCAACGAAAGAACTTCACTCACAGCATTATTTCTTTAAGAAAAAAATTAATGCTTTTAAAACGATATTATGAGCATCTTGACGATATTTTTATGTATATTGATGGTAATGAAAATAAATTATTTGATAAGCGTTCCCTTCGCTCATTTAAAATGCTTTCAGGGAAAATTGATAGATTATATCATAATGTTTTAAATCTTAGAGAATACTTAACCCAAATTAGAGAAGCATATCAAGCTGAAGTTGATATAAGCCTGAACACTACTATGAAATTATTCACTGTAATTACTGCTGTTTTCTCTCCACTAACTTTAATTGTGGGTTGGTATGGCATGAATTTTAATATGCCAGAATTCCATTGGGCTCTCGGTTATCCAATGGTCATCGGAATTAGTATATGTGTTGTTTTAGCTTGTATCATATACTTTAAAAAGCATAAATGGTTTTAAAATGATAAATAAAAATGTTTATGCGAAAGGTACTAATACTATGAAAAAAAACAAAGGAGTGAACCGCGTGTGGATTACATACGCAATATTTTCAGCTGTATTTGCAGCCATCACATCAATCTTTGCTAAAATCGGAATTGGCAATGTTAATTCAAATCTTGCTACTGCAATTCGCACATGTGTTGTCTTAATTATGGCATGGGGAATTGTTTTTATTACCGGTGCACAACGTGGCATTCAAAACATATCAGGAAAAAGCATGCTATTTCTAATTCTTTCTGGTATTGCAACGGGTTTATCATGGCTTTGTTATTATAAAGCTATCCAGCTTGGAGATGTGTGTAAAGTTGTTCCCATAGACAAATTTAGCATAGTAATCACTATGATATTAGCGTTTTTCATACTGCATGAAACGATGAGCATTAAAACAATAATTGGTGGTATATTAATTACAATCGGAACTTTTGTAATGATATTATAAATTCAGTACTACATATTTATATCTTTTGGGTGCTTAAATAAATATTAAGGGGAGATTAGAATGTTAAGATTAAAAGAACTTAGAAAAGATTGCAAGGTAACACAACTTCAAATAGCTGAATATTTAGGCGTTTCTCGACCAACTTATACTCGTTACGAAAATGGAGAAAGAGAGCCTAATATTGAAACTATAATAAAAATCGCAAAATATTTTAATATCTCAATCGACTATTTATTTGGAATAGAATCCCCAATAAACGTTGATACAAGCAATCCTTTATCTACTGACTTACAGCTTGAAGGTATGGATGTTGATATATATAAATGCGCAAAGGACCTATCTAATGTAGATAAATCTAACGTATTACGATATATAGATTTCATAAAAAAGCGTAATGAAGTATAGTTTTAGCAGAAAGTAACATTGGATTATTTTTATTAATTATGTTATATAAAACTAATTTACAAAATATTTGTGTTTTACTATTGACAATTACATTTAATTGTTGTATTATGTAAAAATATTAAAAAGAATGGTGGTGGGCAAAATGACATATAGAAGAAATGATTTCATTAATCAAGAGTTGTTTTGTCCGCTATTTTAACATGGTATTTTACTGTGTATTTCTTTTACGGACAGCGAAAAGCACCTCTGAATTATCAAGAGGTGCTTTTTTTGCACATTTATACTAATTGCAATTGACATTAGTATTACATAAGGAGGAGTGACATAATTGAAAAAACAAAAATCAAAAGAAAAATTCAAGGAACACTCATTAAAATCATTTTCGAATAATTTTTATATGCTTAAGCTCATTTGGGATATTTGCCCTTTGAGAGTTGTGTTTAAATTTTTGAATGATTTGTTAGGGTTTGCATCATGGACATTTTTCACTGTAGTTTTCCCTAAATATTTATTTGGCTCAGCAGATGTTCAAAGAACCTTTCAACAAGCATCGTTTTTTGTTATCTGCTCTATGGTTGGCCTATTGATTATTCTCATATTCCAGTCATGGTTTAATCAACGCTACTCATTGATAACAGACCAAAAAATATTTTACCATCTGAACATTAAATTATTTGATAAAGCAACCTCAGTCGATATAGCTTGCTATGAAAACCCAAAATTTTATGATAGCTATACTAAGGCAACAACAGAAGTATTTACCCGCGCAGTTTCAGTACTTGATAATATGGGTATTGTAATTTCAGCTTGTTTTTCATCCATATATGTTATATATACTATGTTTACGATTAATGTATTTGCAGGCTTTTTTTGTTTCTTGCCCGTAATCGGAAATTTTTTCTTTGGCAAAATTTCAAACAAGTTGACTTATAAACTTGATATGGACAACATACCCTATAAGCGCAGGCAGGATTATGTCAATCGTGCGGTATACCTTCAAAAGTTTTCAAAGGAAATTCGTCTTACAAACATATTCAAAGTTCTTACGGATACATACGAAACAGCATTTAAAGGTATTATTCGAAATAGTGAAAAGTATTGGAAAAGACTATTTGCAATTAATAGCATAAAAAGTATTAGCTGTTTCCCACTTGTATTTGAGGGGCTTTGGTTGTTTGCAGCATATAGTGCAATGGTTACAAAAACCATATTAATTGGGGACTTTGTAGTGCTTGCTGGAGGAATTGTAAGCACTACTTGGATGCTTATTAATTTGACAGATAGCCTTGTTAAGTCTTTTAACAACGGTTTATACATTAACAATTTAAAGACTTTTTTAAACTATGAGGAAAAAATATCAGAAAATCAAAAGGGTATCCCTATTGATTCTTGTATTTACACACTTCAACTTAAAAATGTTTCATTTAAATATGAGGGACAGGACAGTTATGTTCTTGAAAACGTGAATATTAA
>DAMDCT010000022.1:22973-29324 GCA_032091455.1 Oscillospiraceae bacterium
AAACTGTGGTCAAAAAATATCTCTCGTTGGACACAATGGTGCAGGAAAAACAACACTTGTAAAATTAATCATGCGTTTATATGACCCAACTGAAGGTGAAATTTTACTTAATGGAAAAAACATAAAAGAATATGGCGTACAAGAATATCGCAAACTTATCGGCACAACATTTCAAGACTTCCAAATATTCTCAATGACCGTTGCCGAAAATGTTATGATGTCGAATATTGAAGATGATATTCAACATCAAAAAGCAGAGGATGCATTAAAAGAAAGTGGCGTATATAATAAAATTTTCTCATTGCCAAACAAAACAAAAACCATTTTAACTCGTGAATTTGATGATAATGGTGCGGTTTTATCAGGTGGTGAGTCTCAAAAAGTCGCAGTAGCTAGAGCATTTGTAAAAGACTGTCCAATAGTTATTCTAGATGAACCATCTAGTGCACTTGACCCTATTGCAGAATATGAAATGTATGAAACCATTATGAAGTTGTGTGATAGTGATAAAGATAAGCAGAAAAAACTTTCAATTGTTATATCTCATAGGTTATCTTCTGCTGCAATGGCTGATTATATCTATCTTCTAGAGAATGGTAAGGTAATCGAAGAAGGTTCACACAAATCACTTATGCAAGAAGACGGTTCATACGCTGATATGTTCGTAAAACAAGCCGAGAGCTATCTGCAGGAGGTGACTGTATAATGAAAAATAAAGATATTAAAAACAAACAAAGTTTAGGTAAAATAATAAAAAACAACTGGTTCATATTGAAGATTGCAATTAAGGAATCTCCCTTATATACGCTTGATGAATTGATACAAGGAATGCTCCACCATATTGTTGTTTTCGTAGAACATGTATATATGCTTGTTTTTATCATGGATAGTATAGAGCATCAAAAACCATTTTTAAATGTACTAATATTTATATCATCTGTTTTTGCTTTTCTTTTTGTAAGTCATTTATGGGGAAACTATCGTATGTTTAGAATGAGACCAAAAGCAGTTGAAAAAATAAACAAAAAGATAAGATTATCACTCTATAAAAAGGCATCTGAAATAGATATTGAATGTTATGATAATCCTGAATTTTTCAATGATTTTGTATGGGCAATGAGTGATGTTACTGATCGTGTTGCAAAAGTAATGCAATCAACTTCTGACTTTCTTGGTGCAGTTGTAGGTATATTTATTGTTGGTGGATATATCTTCACACAAGATAAATTTGGATTAGCATTAGCGGTTTTCTCAGTTATGGGAATTTTAATATTCGGAACATTATCCACAAAGCTTCAATTCAAACTAGAAACTGAATTAAAACCAATTCAACGTAAACGTGATTACATAAACCGTGTTCTATATCTAAGTGAATATGCAAAGGAAGTAAGATTAAGTAATGTGAAGTCAAAACTTTACGAAGATTTTTCAGAATCGGTTGATAACATGGAGAAAGTTGTAAGAAAACACTCAAAAAAACTATCAGTATACTGGTTTATTCTTGAGTATGTATTTAACTTTTTCATTTTTGATGGCTTATATATAATATATCTGCTATTTATGACAATTGTAAAAAAGGCATTTAGTTTTCCCACAATGTTTGGACTATATCGTTCATGTGGTATGCTTGCGGATGTACTTATTAAATTTGCTAGGGTTATTCCTGACTTTCAAAAGCACAGCCTTTACATTGACAAAATACGCAGTTTCTTAGACTATGAGATTAAAATTAAGTCTAAAGAAAATACAGTTGATATGCCAGTGGGTGCGAAAGCACTTGAACTCAAAAATGTTTCATTTGCTTATAATGAAACAAGTGAGCCAACACTTAACAATATAAGCCTTACTATAAACAAAGGTGAAAAGGTTGCATTAGTAGGCTATAACGGTGCAGGCAAAACCACACTGGTTAAGACATTAATGAGATTATATGATGTTACAGGTGGTGAGATTTTATACGATGGTATCAACATTAAAGATTACAAAGTAGACGAATATAGAAACGCATATGCAACTGTATTCCAAGATTATCAATTGTTTTCAGCATCACTCGGTGAAAATGTGGTTATGGACAACAACGGAATTGATGAGGAAAAAGCAATTGAAATGTTAAAGACAAATGGATTTGGAATGAAGTTTGATAGTCTTGAAAAAGGTCTTGAAACACCACTTACTAAAGAATTTGAAGAAAATGGTGTAAATTTATCTGGTGGCGAATCACAAAAGGTAGCAATTAGCCGTGCATTATATAAAGACTCCCCTATCATCATTCTTGATGAGCCATCAAGTGCCTTAGACCCTATTGCCGAATACAATTTAAACAATACAATGCTACATTTAAGCAATGATAAAACAATAATATTTATATCACATAGACTATCAACTACCAAAATGGCTGATAAAATCTACATGCTTGAAAATGGTCAAATTATCGAGCAAGGTAACCATAATGAGCTTTTAGCCTTAGACGGCAAATATGCTCAAATGTTCAACTTGCAGGCTGAGAAATACAGATAAGAAACCATGTAAATATCCATATTCCAAATTATGCAACGTAGGGACACGATATATCGTGTCCGAATAGTTATAAATTTGTATATAACATGTGATTGTCAATATTTAAATTATCGTTGGGAACGACACAAATAACATACTGGAGGTTTTATTTTGAGAGCACCTATGCAAGTATTAGTTATTCCATATAAAATGATTGATGGCACACCACAATATTGCATTTTAAAAAGAAGCGACGCAGATTATTGGCAATTTATTGCGGGCGGTGCAGAGGATGAAGAAACTCCACTAGAGGTAGCTAAACGAGAAGCATTTGAAGAAGCTGGTCTTGAAAACACACTTTTATATTATAAATTAACTTCAACATTTCATGTGCCTGCTGATTGTATCTCATTAAAGCATCGACAATATTGGTCTGCTGATATATTTGTATTACCCGAACATTGTTTTGCTGTAAATGTAGATAGTAAACCAATAAAATTATCATCAGAGCACACTGAATATTGTTGGATTGCTTATGAAAAAGCA
Source organism: Oscillospiraceae bacterium (assembly GCA_032091455.1). Lineage (GTDB taxonomy): Bacteria > Bacillota > Clostridia > Oscillospirales > Ruminococcaceae > Paludihabitans. The sequence goes on from DAMDCT010000022.1 coordinate 26,016, forward strand.
AAAGGGATGTTATTTTGGCAATCCAATATAACTGCTCTTTTCGAAATTAACAATAGAATTATAACAAATATATTCTGATGGATTAGGTTTGTCGTATGGAACGACCTCCGCCGTTCCGATTACAATAAAATAGGACATATGGATTTACCCATATGCCCTATTTTATTGTATTTTTATTATAATATCATCTTAAATGCATCTTTTATATTGCTAACAGGTAATATTTCTATATCAAGTTTTTTCAATCCCTCTAGTTGAGTTGCGGCATGTCTTGGTACAATTGCACGAGTAAAGCCCAGTCGTTGTGCTTCCTTTACTCTATCCAAAATACCTGTGACATTGCGAACCTCACCACCTAAACCAATCTCGCCAAAGGCGATTATATCATCATCAATTGGCTTATCTCTAAGGCTTGAGACTAATGACATTGCAATGGACAAATCAGCTGCTGGCTCGTCTAGTCTTAAACCTCCAACTACATTGATGTATGTATCTAAGTTGCCGAAGAAATATCCTGCTCTTTTTTCTAAAACTGCCAAAAGTAAATTCATTCGGTTATAATCAAATCCTGTTGCTGTGCGTCGTGGTGTGCCAAAACCTGTTTTAGTTACAAGTGCTTGTACTTCTGCAAGAATTGGGCGAGAGCCTTCCATAACACAGGCAACACAACTTCCAGATACATTCGTGGGTCTACCTGAAAGTAGCATTAGTGATGGGTTAGATACTTCATCTAGTCCGCTATCGCTCATTTCAAATACACCAATTTCATTGGTTGAGCCATACCTATTTTTTACTGCACGCAATATACGATATGTTAAATTACGCTCACCCTCAAAATATAAAACAGCATCAACAATATGTTCTAATACCTTTGGACCTGCAATTGCACCATCTTTGTTTACATGTCCTACTATAAATATAGGAATATCTTCGCTTTTTGCTATGCGCATGAATGCATTTGTACTCTCTCTAACCTGTGTAATGCTACCTGGTGATGAACTTACACCACTTATACACATAGTTTGAATTGAATCTATCATAACTATGTCCGGCTTATTTTGCAAAATGGTATTCCCTATTACTTCTACATCAGTTGATGCTAGTATAAATAATCTGTCACTATTGACATTAAGTCGGTTTGCCCTTAGCTTTAATTGACGCACAGATTCCTCACCTGAAACATACATGATAGATAAACTCTGTCCAAGATACTCGCATATTTGCAAAAGGAGCGTGGATTTACCTATACCAGGGTCACCCCCTAGTAAAATAAGCGAGCCTTTTACAATTCCGCCACCTAATACTCTATCTAACTCTCCTATTCCTGTATGAAATCTAACTTCATTATCCGTGTCAATATCACCTATTTTAATAAGTTTTGCAGTATTTATATTACTATGGCTAATGCTAACCTTACTCGAAGCAATAGGAGTTGTTGCAGATTTAACTTGTTCATCAAAGCAGTTCCAATTGTTACATTCGGGACATCTGCCCATCCATTTTGGTGTTTCATAACCGCATTGATTACAGACAAAAAGACTTTTCGATTTTGCCATAGTTTAAACTTCCTTTATAATTATTTTATACTTAAAATATGATTAACGCTTTGGGTCGACCAAATGTCGCCTTTACATTGTACACATTCCTATTTATCAAATTTTACATTTGCAATTCCACAGTAAATTGTGAAAGCGACCTTTTGCTGGTATTCTTCATCACATAAAAGCTTCGCCTCTTTGCTATTGGATATAAAACCACATTCAACTAAAACAACTGGATTTTTCGCATTATGTACTATATATACATCACTTGTTGAGCGCTTAATAGCACGCCTGTTATTTGGCTGTAAATTCTCCCTAAATGCATCTTGTATTGATTGAGCGACTATACTGCTTTGATCATTTTTTCTACCATAAAACATTTGTGCACCAGTTGAATTTTGTGATGTAAATTCATTTTGATGAATAGATAACGCTATTGCATTTGGATAATTCTCTATAATCTTTAATCGATTTTTTAAATCTGATGTCTTTATCTTAGATATAGATTTAAATTCCTCACTATTAATAGAAACATCTGTTTCTCTGGTCATAATAACATCATATCCATTTAACATGAGTATATCTTTTAAATATAGGCATATTGCAAGGTTTATATCCTTTTCATTTGCCTTATTAATTCCAATTGCTCCGGGATCTACTCCACCATGTCCGGGATCTATTACTACTTGTTTAATAGTACTAATATGTTTCCCACTAGTGCTTATGACATTTCTTAATCCACTTATTGTGGCTACAATTATTCCTATAATAATAAAAATTATCATTAATAAAAACAACGAATTATTTGGTCTTCTTCTAATTAACATACGAAAATACCCTCCCAGACCTCAATTATAGCTAATATTACTATATAGTATATGGGAGGTAATATGTATTTAAAACTACTTTTTTCTAATACTTGTAGGTTGTTTTTGTTTGGGTTTATTTTTATAAACTAATCTTTGCATTGGTGAAAAATCATGATTACCCATAATGTAAAATATTCCGATTAGTAAGGGTGAAATTAATGCAAGTACAGCAACCCCAAAAGTTTCCGCAATGCTATAATCAGGCATAAACATTGATATTTGAATCAAATTTATTAACGGCCAAATATGTGCATTTAATATTTTAAATAGCCATGTGAAATTATAAAACAGATTAAATTTTGATAGTACAAATAGTAAAGTCATAACAAATATCGGAATAGACGCTATAAGCCCGATTTTAAAGCCTTTGAAATTATCCTTTTTAATATGTCCAAAATTTTCTCTATTCAAATCCCGATGACCCAAGTCCCATGATATTTGATAAATTGGAAGCATATAAATCAAAAGTACAATTATTGATGAAATAATCTGGCCTGTAGGTTTTACCATAAGTGATGACAACCCTATACAAAATATGCATGAAATTACAACCCCGCCAACATGACGTCCCAACACACTTAATGAGGATTTTAATATACTATCTTTATTATTCATAATCTACTCCTTTATTTTATGTTACCATTAAGAATTATTTACTTTAAGATTACAGTATATCAGTTTCTTTCGTTATAATCAATACAAATAAGGTAGTTATGTAATTTTGAAGTTGAATTATGCTTTTGATTAATGATATAATTATCTTAATTCAATATCAACTTATATTAGTTTTAAAATAAAGGAGCAAAATAATGACTACATTTTACTTAATAAGACACGGTGAGCCAACATATCAACTAATAGATGAAAGAAATTTCATCGGGCATGGTAGAGATTTAGCA
>DAMDCT010000022.1:29334-30549 GCA_032091455.1 Oscillospiraceae bacterium
CCTTTGACTGAAAACGGAATTAAAGAATTAAAAGAAACGTCAAAAGATAACAGACTTAAAAATTGCGATATTATTATTTCCTCTCCTTATACTAGAGCTCTTCAAAGTGCAGCAATTTTATCTAAGGAGTTAAGAATAGATACAGCGGTTGAGGTCGATTTACATGAATGGATACCTGACATAGTTAACTTTCAGCACAAAACTTCAGAAGATTGTTTTTCTTTATATAGAGACTTTAACTTACATAATGGCATTCATCCTAAAAATGATAATAAAGTATGGGAAACTAACGAGAGTATGAAAAAAAGAATGAATGGTGTTTTAGAAAGATATTTAAACTATGACAGAGTAATTGTAGTATGTCATGACTTGGTAATAAGGTCTATGGTGCAACATGAAAAAATTGCTACTGGTGAAATTATTGAATATTACAGATAACAATATGCAAAATCTTTTTGTAAAGATTAACGACAAATGAGCACTGTACCTAATTGGTACAATGCTCATTATATATTACTCTAAAAACTTGCATTATCAATTTCGCCGAAAGTTCTTCCCATTTGCTCATATACACGTTCAGCTTGTTCAAGTTCAAGCATTCTTTCGCCATATGGAGGGTTACAGCATACAATTCCTGTATCGCTTTTTAGTTCAAAGTTAGCAACATCTTTTTGAGTAATCAATGCTTTTGAGAATATTCCAGCTTTTTTTGCGTTTTCCTTTGTAAGCTCGACTGCTTCAAGGTCAATATCAGAACCATAAGCGAAAAAGTCAGCATCACGTTTAATTAGGTCAATTCCTCTTGTACGCTCATCTTGCCAAATCTTTTCATCAAACATAGGGAAATTTTGTGCCGCAAACTTACGTTTTAGACATGGTGGAATATTAAGTGCTTTAGTTGCCGCCTCAATTATAAATGTACCAGATCCACAAAACGGATCATAAAATACAGCTTTATCTCTTACTCTTGCAAGGTCAATGATACCAGCCGCAAGTGTTTCCTTTATTGGTGCAGAGTTTGCGTTAACTCTATAACCACGTTTGTGAAGTCCAGGCCCTGATGTATCTAACATTATGGTTACTTCATCATTGTGTATTGAAAATTGGATTTGATGAACAGCGCCTGTTTCAACAAACCAATCCATTTTATAGCATTTCTTCATTCGCTCAACTAATGCTTTTTTAATAATAGACTGGCAATCTGGTATGCTATAA
>DAMDCT010000022.1:30559-31856 GCA_032091455.1 Oscillospiraceae bacterium
AAAGCTTTGAATTAAGTGACCAACCTTTTACAGGAAAGGCATCTTTAGATCCAATATAACTTTCAATAGGTATTTTAAGCACACCTTGAAAAAGTTCCTCAAAACTACATGCTTTAAAACTTCCAAGTTCTATTAAAACTCTCTCAGCAGTTCTTAGATTAATATTCGCACGTGCCATAATGGAATAATCTCCACTATAAGTCACCTTACCATTATGTGCAACAACATTGTCTGCACCCATACGTTTAAGCTCGCCAGCGAGTACGCTTTCAAGCCCAAAATGACAAGGGCTTACATATTTCAAAAAATTCAAATCAAGCACCATTTCTCCAGCAATATTAATATTATTAGTAAACTCCCACTAACATTTATCGCTGGAAAATGTTGAGGGTATAGTTCTACACATTTAATATAGTAAAAGCCGAACAACTATACATATTATGTAGTATTGAATATCTTCAAATGACAAATTGGCAATTTGTTTATTGCAATTATATTTATTATACCACAAAAATTAATTTTGTGCAAACCAGCATTATATCAATGATGTCATAGCCTTGAGTTTTGTTCAATTACTACTTTACAATCAGACAAATACTCAACAAAACGGTTTCTTTCTTTAGTGCTTACGTAGTACAAATCTATTTTTACAGGCTTTTCATCATTTAGCTTGAAAATTATATTGTATCTAGTATATTTAACACTAGATATTTGCGAAAGAGGAAATGATTTTATCTTTAAAATAATCCCTTTGTTTACTGTTACAATATCGTTAAAAATAGTCACATATTGTTTATATAGACTTATCAAGTTAAGAAAATTAAATACACTAAGTGATATTACTGCTAAAAACACAACTGTCATACCTAGCAGAGTTAAAATAGCTACTTTATTTACAAATAGAGTTAATATAAACACAATTGAAAAAACAGCTATTACAGCCCATAAGCAAATTGAATATAATGCCGACTTTTTAAAATTAAGTTGCATTTGTATGACCATCCTTTCCTACGGACTGGGTGTTTTTTTAATTAAATAACTGCTTGTGCATGACGAGTGACGTGACACCCTATATTGACTGCTACTGGCAAACCAGCGATATGAGTTGGATACTGTTCAATTTTAACTGCAAGTGCAGTTGTATCTCCCCCAAAACCTTGAACACCAACATTGAGTTTATTAACTTCATTTAACATTCTTGTTTCAAGTTCTGCATAAAATGGAGTTTTATTTTGTTCTGATACATTTTTGCATAGTGCCTTTTTTGCAAGGTAAGCGCACAATTCACACTCTCCAC
>DAMDCT010000023.1:0-1855 GCA_032091455.1 Oscillospiraceae bacterium
TGGGCATATATCTTGATTATCCTACCTTGAATAATTTAAAAGGCTTTTTCTGTGTAATTAATCGTGAAAGACACATAGCAATTAATAACAATCTCACAGAATACGAGCAATGGCTTGTAGCGGCGCATGAATTAGGACATGACCGTTTACACTTAAATATAGCTAGAATGTCACCAATGAAAGATTTCAAGCTATATGACATGACTTCAAAGCCTGAATACCAAGCAAACTTCTTTGCAGCAGAATTACTAATTCCTGATGAAGATATAATGTCATTAGTTTTTGATAACGATATGGATTATTACAAGATGAGTCAAGTGCTGAATGTTAATCCAAATCTGCTTACGTTTAAGCTCCACGCAATGAACCAAAAAGGACATAACTTCAACTTGCCGCAAAACATATCAAGCCGTTTCTTAGGCAACAAATAACCTCTCTCGAAAGTAAAATCGAGAGAGGTTATTTGTTGGAATATGAAGTTACAACTTAACATGAAGTTTGTAAAGAGAAGTATATGACAACAGCTCAACTACCATAACAAAAAAGCAACACAGCCTTTTCAGACTGTGTTGCTAATAATTTTTTCATTATCCTCTTGCAATCCTAACCATATTATGGTACAATCACCTTAGAGGTTGAATATTTCACCCTCAAAGCACTGCAATTGCTCGAACAATCACAGTGCATCCGCCTTACGATGTTTAGCCACATCAAAGACTTATGAGAGTTAATTTCTGTTGCTAATTTTAGCACAGTTTAATACATCTTGTCAAGCTTTTCAATTGTGTGCAGCACGTTAGAGAGCTTGATTTTTTTTGTTTTAATTGTCTTTTCATAAGGACTTTTAAATATATCCACAAAGCTACCAACTTTGTGTGTCGAACGAAACTATTGTTTATTCGACTAGTGAACCTTGACAAACAATAAGCCAAGACCAATATTTAAGCGACAACTTAAATATTCGTGTCAACTTACTAGGGAGTAACTAACCTTACAGGTTTATTAATAGTGAAATTCAAGTACGTTACACTTGTATGAGGGGTGATGAACCGTTCAAGCACGATTGCAAAATACGCTTGCGATAAATATTTTGTATGATAGCCATAGGTTATGGTTTAAGTTGCGATAACAATTACAAGTATAATGATACTTCTGCTGCTTAGTCGCGTCAGCCATCTAAGAAAGATGGATACAGTTAGTAGATACTGATTGATATATGAAGTTATATAACCAATAACAACTTGAAAACACTCAAAATATTATTAAATATAACAATGCACTAAATCCATTTCTACTGAAGTGAATTTAGTGGATTATTATGGTACGCCCGAAGGGATTCGAACCCCCGACCTTTTGGTTCGTAGCCAAACACTCTATCCAACTGAGCTACGAGCGCATTTATCATCGCTTAGACAACATAAAATATGATACCATAAAGACGTACCTTTGTCAATACTTTTCTTTGAAAAAAGAGTTGTTATGAATTGTAATATAAACAGCTAAACTTTAACAATGTCTTAATGCTAAGCGATAATATATTTTTTATAGGATATTTTACCAGATAGCCATCTTTAATATTTCTTAGATAGTTATTAAGTCACTATTTAATCCTTTTAATATATTAGCTGTTGGACTACACGTTTTTTTCCATAAAATAAGCCGTACAAGTTTGTTTGTAATCACAGTATTTATATAAGTTTTGTGCAGTTTCATTGTCTTGACTGACGTAAAGGCGAATTCCCGAAGCGTTAGTAATGACAACTAATTCATCTGCTTTTTTCATTAACTCTTTTGCAAATCCTCTATGTTGAAATGAAGGTTCAACCCACAATTCATCCACATAAACATGTCCTCT
>DAMDCT010000023.1:1865-12845 GCA_032091455.1 Oscillospiraceae bacterium
ACCATTAAATTTACCTACTTTAGGCATGTAAATAAGCGAAATCTAGCCTATCATTTTATTATCAACAACGGCCGCATATATGTAAAGATTAGAATTTTTCAGTTCCTGTGAAACTTCATGGCTTATTTGTTTAGATGATTCTGATTTTTGTTTTTGTGTTCTCTCTATCCCGTTTAATCTCCAAAAAATCATATCATCAAATAGATTATAATTATCACTAGTTATTCTTACTATATTACATTTCATATACCTATTCTCCTAATAAATCTATTATTTGTCTTGCTGACTGTTTTGAATCAATATTACTAACATCAATTTTTATTGTATCCATATTTTGATATAGATTTAATCTTTGCACGCTACGCTCTATAACATCAGGTTGTCTAATGTTATCTTTTACATCTTGTGTTAGCCTGCTTTTCAATGCTTCTTCAGAACATAATAATGTAATTTTATATAGTTCAAAATTCAAGTCGCTCAAACTTATAATAATATCATTTATGATACTTTCGTGATGCATTACCCAACAGAAAATTACATATTCGTATGAAGAACAGTACAGATAGTTTTTTAAGAGATGAGTTATGTTATCATTAACCATCGCCTTTGTTTCATCAGTAACGATAAAGGGGTTCATATTCCAACACCAATCACCATCTAAAAAAACACTTGGTTTAAGCAGTTTTAATAGCTCATTGCAAGTTGTAGTTTTACCTACTCCCATTGTACCGTTTACTAGTATAAGTTTTTTCATATATTTCTCCATTAAAACTTTTAAGTCCGTTTTTATTTTTTTAAACTTCTTGGAGCATTGTATTAATGTCAGTACCATCATTTACGCTTAATTTTTTTAATTCGGATTTCATACTTTATACCTCATAAATAATATTACTTCTATGCGAAGTAGTTTTTAATCTGCTTTTTTACGTCTGACCAATCATTACCGTTGGGTTTACAAATCATGTGATGAATAGTTGGTAACAATTCAATCTCTAAAGTAAAGCGTCGTTGAAATAAATCTTCACATTTATTTTCACTAAGCAAACTGTCTATACGGTCTGCCCATTCTCTACCTTTTACTGTTTTTGCAAAAGAAATCGCTTCATCAGCACTTTTTCGTTGTAAATAAATACAGATTGGGTTAAGTGGTTTCATGAAATTTGCAATATCAGAGATAAATGCTCGAACTTCATTATCAGTGGCTCTTCTAAAAAGCAATTCATTTATGGGATTCTGTAAAAATCCACTTTCTATAATGGTAATTCCAGAACCACCAATTTGAGTTTTTATCCAGTTGCTTAATCTCTCCAATGTACATGGGATGTAATCTGCTCCAGATATCTTTTGATTGTTCTCATCACCCATATCCCAACATTTAATTTGGTTTGCAATATCTTCAGGACACATATCTATTCTTACAAAAACGTAGTTTTCTGTTTGAATAAAGTTGTTCATCAACGTTTTACTAATATTTGGGTTATATAAACACAGTTTTTGAAAATCCTTTTTTGGTATACCTGTCATCTCATAAAAATCCAATGGGATTCTCTCATCACCTTCTAGAAGAAGTGTAACGTTTTTTTCATGCTTTTGTAAGTATCCATACATCCATTTTGAAATTGATGTTTTCCCTGTTCCAGGAAGACCCTCTATCAATATCAACTGTTCCATAATAAACCTCACTTATTTAATAGTTAAAACACAAATTATAAATTTTTGTATTTTAACTATTCATTATGAATACCTTTGTATTTCATTTAATATATACTTGCTGTATTCAAGTGCTAATTCTTTTTCAAAATTCATATTCTTATTTGTTGAATAACATTTCAATGCTTCTTGTATAATAGGGGAATATTTTGGGTCAATATTTATTAGTCCCCATTGTCCACCTTGATTTTTTGAAATGATAAGGTCATTTTTTAGATAGGCAAGCACACGACATAGATTTAACGTAATGTAAATTGGATTTTCCAATATTTCTTCTTCAGCACTTATAATATCATTTTTAATACTATCTAAATAATATATTTTATCTACATCTGAAAATACTTTTTCAATTGGTTGTCCACATAATACTATTCCTGCTTTTTTAATAACTGTAAAATGAGCGGCTAAGTCTTTATCTGTTTTCACTTCATTTCCACACATAGACAAAGGATTTGTTAAGTATGTATTTAGCCAGCTATTTGAATAATGGAGTTCATATGGTGTGGGATATTGAAAGATAACACAATGTTCTTTAAGTATAACACTCATTTCTAACCCTTTTGGAGGGCATTTATATCGCAATCTCTCTAAACAATCGAGAAGCTGTAATTTTGTATTAGAATCAATTTTGCAGTTTATTACAACTATAAAATCAATATCACTTTTATCCCAATTAAAACAGCTAAACGCAATGGAGCCATGTACATAAATTCCTACTAAGTTATTTTTAAGAATTTCAGAATATTCAATTTTAATTTCATTCAAGATAGTCTGATAATTTGACATAGTATTAACCCCCAATTTTACAGTATAATTTATATCCATTATTATACTGTAAAATTGTTATAAAAACAATGATGTTTTTGGTTTAATATATGTTTTTTACTTTACTTTACTTTAGTTATTTTGAATATTTTAATAAGTATATCTATGCATTGAGAAATTCAATTATTATATTCGTATTAATATGCGTAGTGAAAACTTTAATTTTAATCAGATGGAAAGTTATTCAAAGTAATAAATCAAAGTTTATTTCATAAATATAGTAGTGGATTGTATTTTAAAATTTAAGAGTTTATATAATATTATTTTAAAAAAGCAATAGCCCCCCTAAACAAGGGGGGCTATTGCATAAATAAGTGCGACTAAACCTATAAGCCGAGTTCTGTCAACATCAATATTGCTATCAATGTTTGTATAGTAATCTATCTTGGCACTCAGTCGCCTGAAATGCTCTAAGTTCAACAGATGTTGAACTTTCTGCCACCCGTTAAGACCGTCGGACCAACGAATACATCTTAGTCGGTGTTGCATCGGATAGGGTTTACATAGCCATATACTCTCGTATATGCTGGTGAGCTCTTACCTCGCCTTTCCATCCTTACCTAAAAATAGCAAAGCTAACTTAGGCGGTATATCTCTGTTGCACTAGCCCTAGAGTCGCCTCCGGCTGCCGTTAGCAGCTATCCTGTCCTGTGATGCTCGGACTTTCCTCGCAAAGTACTTACCTTGCGCTACTATACAGTTTACTCGCAGTATTGATTATATCATATTGTTTTACGTTTTTCAAGCAGCATAAAAAGGATGCAATAGATCCATTTTACTTATTAACTATATTGCAAAATTTTTCTAAAATTGATTTAGCAATTATTTGTGAGTATAAAATTCCGTTTAATGATGTTGGCATTGCAAAATATATGTCTTTATACTCATCAAATTCAGAAACTACTGGAAGCATATCATTTGTTTGTGCATACTGACCGTCAAATTGATACTCAACTTCTAAATCGTCAATTCCAATTAGCATATTTTCAAGCTCTTTTTCAAGTTCGGTATATTTTCTATCCACTAATCGATCAATTCCAATTACTTTTGCTAATCTACTTTTTTTATCAACAAGACAGCAGTCCAATCCACTAATTATTATACGATTATCTTTTGTAGTTCTAAGGTGAATATTGTTATCTATATTTCGTACTACTGCTCTTGTGTCATATCCTGCAAAGCTTTTTACAGGTTTTGTTGCAAGCGTAAAAGATGTTTTCTTTATAACTTCTTTATTTAAATATTCTTCTTGCTGATAACCTGTTGCCATTACAATTTTCTTAGCCCTTATCTTTTTACCATATGAAGTTTTAGCTATTATATAATCATCTTCATATTCAATTGCGGTAATAGTAGTATTCTCAAATACTCTTGCTCCATTTTGATTTGAAGCGCTGGTTAATGCATGACAGAACTTATAACCATCAACCTCTCCAGCAAGATTTCTTGCCAGTATTCCTGCTTGAATTTCAAATGAAAATAATTCACGTGCATCTGTCTTTTCTAAAAATTCCACATCAAAACCGTTGTGTCTACGCATTAAATATTCAGTGTGGAGCTTGTCAACATGTTCAGCACAGGCAGTATACAAAAAGCCATCACGTCTAACAAAATCAAAATTTTCAAGCTTAGTAGATAATTCTTCAATATCATCTAGTGCTTCTTCACACATTTTAAAATAATTTAATGCCTTGTCTTTTCCAACAGTTTTACTGAAATCTGTAAGCATTAATTCATTTTGATATTGTAGGCTTGAACTGTTTACGCATGAAGATGAATAACCAATTGGCTTTTGGCTTACTAGAACTGTATCTACACCACATTCAGATAAGTGATAGAGGCAAAGTGTGCCTGTAATACCTCCTCCAATTATTAATACTTCGCATTCCTCGTCAACACTAAGCCAAGGATATTGACTTGGTACATCATTTATATCTGCAAACAAGGATGTATTTTTATACTCGTGTTTGATATCTCGCATTTTTATATCCTCCATTACAAAGATTTTATAACTATTGTTTCCTTGCTTTACTGAATTATGCAAAATCAATTTGTTTGTTATTTTTGATATAAATGATTATTGTGATATTAAGAGGTGATTTTACCATTTTGTAAATAAAATAAAATACGTTTTATCTTTCACTCTCGTACTTATGTTCGTCATTAAAGAAAATAAAATCATCAAGGTCGCCACTTACTGTAAACCAATTTTCATTACTATATTCATTTAACTCACATTCCGATTTTGATAGATTGTTTATTTCTGATTTCATTTTTATCACCCCTATGCCTGTTTATGATAACAACATAATATGTAAGTTGCTTATAAATAGTTACTATTGCAACATATTTTGCGCTATGTTATAATTGTATATAGTACAATAATTATATAATATAGTTAAATGACTAGGTAATATTATATGATTGATTTTTTATTGTATGCTTAAACTTGTTTATTACCAAAAGGTAAGTATTAGCTAAGTGGTAAAGCTTTGCTCTTATAAAACTTTAAAATCATAAATTAATTTCAATAATGATGACTATACTTAGTTGTATATACGGAGGTTACCATGAATAAATATATATATCTCGTATTATCAAGTAGCAGTTCATTGCCTGCTAAAATAATTAAATCATTTACCTGCAATAAATTAAATCACAGTTCAATTTCACTTGATGATAGCTTGCACAGAATGTTTAGTTTTGGCAGGATTAAAATGTGGAATGCTTTTCATGGCGGATTTGTAGTTGAAGATAAAGATAAAGGATTTTATCAAAAGTTTACTGATACATATATACAATTGTATCGGTTTGAAGTGAGCAATGATGTTTATGAAAGAACTGAGAAATATTTATTGCAATGTGAGCGTGACAAAGAAACATTTAAGTATAACTTATTAGGTGCAATTTTATCAGGATTTGATATTCCATTAGCTCGAGATAAGCGATATTTTTGTTCCGAATTTGTTGCTGCTACCTTTAATGATTGTGAAATTAGAGAAATAAAGAGTAACATTCATACTTATCACCCATATAATTTTTTAGATCTTGAAGATAAGGAATTAATATATGAAGGTATGTTGAGTGATTATTCTAATCTTAATATTATGGAAAAAGAAGATAGAGTGCTTAAAAAAATAATTTAAAAGAAGGAGACTTAAATCATGAGAATGAGGGAATCAGGCGAAAATTACCTTGAAACAATACTAATGCTAAAAAACAAAAATGGTTATGTTCGTTCTATTGATATTGCAACGGAACTTGATTACACAAAAGCAAGTATAAGTAGGGCAATGAGTATCCTAAAAAAAGATGACTTTATTCAAATGGAACCTAATGGTCATATTCTTCTTACTAACAAGGGAATGGCAAAGGCAAGCGAAATATATGAAAGGCATCGCCTTATTTCAAAGTATCTTGTTGAGACACTTAAAATAGATGAGCAAATAGCAGACAGAGATGCTTGTCGTATTGAACATGTAATTAGTCAAGAAACACTAGATGCAATTAAATCGTTTATAAATGATAATTAAAATTTTAATATAAAAAAATAGGACTACGTGCTTTTGTTAATAAAGTGATGTAGTCCTATTTCTCTATAATCTGATATATATAGTGTAGACATGTATTTACATTTATTGTATAATAAGTATGAAAACCATATTTTAACTATTGAAAAGGGGATAAAGTAATGGCTAGAAGGCTTTTTTGTAATATATCACCTACTACATATCGAATTTCTGTATGTAAAGAAAAGATAAATCGTGATTTTAAAAATATAGTACTTAATGAAAATATTGCAAAGTCAAAGACATCTGTGCACCTTCCTATTATAATTAGCAAACATAAATCACTTATTAAAAGAAAACTTGGTAATGTGGATTTGCAGTTGCAAGAAAATAAGGCGGTTAATCTTAAAATTGCAGCACCTAGAATAAACGGCATTATAATTAAACCTCAACAAACCTTTTCGTTTTGGTCTTTAATTGGAAGTTGTACAAAAAGGAAAGGGTATCAAGATGGATTATTAATAAGCAATGGCGAAACGGGTAAAGGTATAGGTGGGGGAATGTGCCAACTATCCAATTTAATACATTGGCTTGTTCTGCATAGCCCTATGGATGTAGTAGAACATCACAATCATAATAATATAGATTTATTCCCTGATTATAATAGACAAGTTCCTTTTGGTGTTGGAACTTCTGTAATGCATAATTACTTAGATTATCGTTTTAAAAACAATACAAATGCATCATTTCAATTAATTGTATATATAGATGAAGAATATTTATGTGGTGAGTTACTATCTGACACTGTGTTTAGCTATAAATATCATATTACCGTAGAAAACGAATATTTCTCTAATGAAAATGAAACTTATTATCGGAATAATCAAATTGTAAGAAATTGCATTGATAAAAAAACAGGTAACACAATAAAAAGTGAAGTAATTATGAGAAATCATGCAAAAGTTATGTATGATAAAAGTTTTATAGTTGATTTAAATAATACAGACTAATTTACTGATAGCATATTATTTATTCATATATGATTGAATTAAAAATTTAGATATTAAAAAATCACTATATTATGTAGTGGTTTTTTTCATTTAAGGAGTTAAACTAAAATAATTTGCACTATAAGGTAAGAATTAATGATATTTAAAACATATAATGTATATAATAAAGTATAAATTTTTATAAATAGTATAAACATGTTAATTTGTGACTGGCGTGTGACCAGCAGGTGGTATTATATACATATTATAAAATTTATACAATGTAATAATTAATTTGGAGGTTATAAAATGAAAAAAATTCTTGGATACGTTTTGACAATAGCTTTGCTGATAGGGCTATTTCCAACAGCAATATTTGCTAAGCAACCGACATATTGTTATGATAGTGCAAACGTGGTTGGATCATGCAGATTAACGGCACAAGCTCAAACAGATGGTAAATTATCAGATACCACAGGCGGAACAGTAATTAGAAAGAATGTTGATGCAAAATATTTTGAATGTGGTGGCGGAGTATGGACGTTTGGAGCTGTTACTAATTCAGGTTATAGGTTTGTTGGTTGGGAACATAGTGTATCATGGGAAGAATTACACCATTGCAAATGGATTAGTAAACGTGAAGTTAATCCAGAAAAAATTGATGGGATTATTTTTCCACATATAGACAATAGAAATGGTAATGGTGCTTTTCATTCTGACGAAGATCATATGGCAATTCATCATGTTGGTTGTAATGTGCAAGAAGGGATTAGAAATGTTCATTATAATATAATTGCAAAATTTGAACGTATAACTGTAACTTTTACAATTAATCATTATCGTGAAACAAGGAATTTGTCTGGTGATTTATTATCAACAGAACCAGTAGTAACTGAAACTAAAGATGGTAAATTCGAAAATGATAAAGTTAAGCCTTCTCAGTATAAAAAAACCTACAAAGGATATAAATTTGATAATACCCGTAATGATATTATAACTTTAGTATCAGGAGCAAATGAATTAAATGTGTATTATATAAAGACAATTGATGATACACCAGTATCAAGTGATACGTCATCAACGACATCAAGTGATACGTCATCAACGACATCAAGTGATACATCATCAACGACATCAAGTGATACATCATCAACAACATCAAGCAACGTAACCCCACCACCATATATTCCACCTACTGAAACTATTGAAGAGGAAGAAACTCCATTAACTCCAGCACCAGTAGAAACAATTGAAGAGGAAGAAGTTCCTTTAGCGCCAGCTCCAACTAAAGCTCCTCAAACAGGTGATGCAACTCCAATAGGCATATTATTATGGTTAGCAGTAGCATCAAGTACAGTTCTTGTAGCAGGAAAAATTAAGAGATTAAAAGAAAACAACTAAATATAATAATTACAAAAAGACCAAATCGCAATTGCGGTTTGGTCTTTAACTCTTTTTATCTTAGCTAAGTCTTGCACCTAGTGCATTTGCCATTGTTACTGCTTGTTCAATATCAATAATTGTATTCTTGAAATCAGTTCCTAAAATATCAGTTCCATGTAGAGTACATGAACGTATATCTGAATCCCTAAAGCTAGAATTTGTGGTTAATGAGTTAGTAAAGTTACAGTTTTTAATATTACACTTATGAAATTTTGCGCCACGTATGTCTGCTTCAATGAAACTTATATTACAAAGTTCCATTTTATAAAATTCAAGGTTAGATAAATTAGTGTAACTCCAGTCACCGCCAATTATATTTAAACAGGTGCTGTCGGCATCAACTAAAATTGAGCCAGTCATTTTGCAATCTTCAATAGTTACGTTAAAAAGACTTGCGAGTATAAATTTGCAATTTAAAAATGCACTGCTTTTAAAGCTTGAACCATTAAATCGACATGTAGTAAAATTGCAGTTTTCAAATGTACAGCCATATATAATCATATCAGTTAATTCTGAGCCATTAAATCGACAGTTAACAAATTTAAGTTTAGTTAAATCCTCACCATCAATGTTAATACTGGAAAAGTCCTCATTTTCATAGCATTCCTTTGTAAACACACTAACACCTCTAATTGTTATTTTGTAGTAACATTATAACATAATAGTATTAAATAATATACTTTTGTTTTCTGTGTTTGCAAATTAAAATAAGAATGTGACTTTTTCTATCATTAAATATATGTTATTATAATAAGAGAATATATTAAAGGGGATTAAGTTTGAAAAATAAATTTTCAAACAAGAGTTTTGTGCTTTTCAGCATAGAGTATTGAAAAATTTAGCTATGCTATATTTTGAAATTGGCTATACCAAAACGCTCAAAACTCCCAATCAGTACGAAAGGAATGGTAATAATAATGAAAACAAATATAAAGAAAATAGTTGTTTGTGCATTAATGGCGGCACTTACTGCTGTATTATCACAAATTGCCATACCAATGGCACCTGTGCCAATTAATTTAGCAATGCTGTCAGTCTTTATTGCAGGGGGGCTGTTAGGTCCGATAAATGGTGCAATAAGTCAAGCTGTATATGTGGCTCTTGGAGCAATAGGTGTGCCTGTATTTGCAAGTTTTTCAGCAGGAGTAGGAATTATTGTAGGACCAACTGGAGGCTACATAATTGGATATATAATTGCAGCATTCGTTACAGGTATAATCATTAAACATAGCAACAAATCATATACAATGCACATTGTAGCAATGATTGCAGGGTTAATAGCTTGCTATATATTAGGTACAGCGTGGTTTATGTATGTAACAAAAACCGCACTAGTTGCGTCTTTGATGATGTGCGTTGTTCCATTTTTAATAGGGGATGCACTCAAAATTGCATTGGCAACCATTTTGGTGAAACGTTTGCGTAAGGTAATTAAACTATGATTGCATTAAGACCACATCATGGACTTTGTATAAGGCATTTTGCAGGTAAAGGATATAGCAATGAGTTTGTAGAAAATATGTATAATGTAATTGAACAGCTTAACGCAAATAATGATGTTATGATAAAACTAATAGCAAAACCAGATGTGATATGCAAAAAATGTCCACATAACAATGGTGATGAATGTTCCTCTGGACAAAAGGTGTTGGATTATGATAATAGGTGCTTAGAATTATGTCCAATTAATGATGGTGATATAATAAAATGGGGAGAATATCAAGCTTTGGTTAAAGAAAATATTATTGATAAGGGATTACTTAAAACAGTCTGCAAAGGTTGCCAGTGGATTTATCTATGCGAAAAATAGAGTTAGTAAAACAAAATGACCTTTGACTACATGTCAAAGGTCATTTAGCTATATCATTTACTTAAAAAGTTTATCCCATGTTTCAAATGCTTTGTATACGTTTTCAGGTTTAGCACCAGCACCAAACTCTAATTGTGCAATGCAACCTCCGTTTTTCCACAAGTGTTTATGAGCTTTTTTAACAGCGTCTTCAACGTCTTGTTCTGTACCGAAAGAAAGAATATGTTGACGGTCAATCTCGCCCCAGAAAGTTATCTTTCCAGCATATTTTTCAAGGTTTTCAACACCCATGCAGAATATTTGTGAATTTAAACAGTCAATACCAATTTCAATTAAATCATCATATATCTCTAAAAGGTATCCATCAGAGTGCATGAATATTTTTTTGCCTGCTTTATGTGCAATATCCGCATAGTCTTTATACATTGGCTTGAATATTTCGCGCCATATTTTTGGATTGATTAAAAGCGAACGTTGAGCTCCCCAGTCATCCATAATATTTAAACAGTCAACATCAGTTTTTGCCCAAGTTTCTAACAACTCACAATAGAATTTATGCATTTTTGCAATGAATTCCATCATTTTTTCTGGACGAAGAATCAAGTCCATATACAGCTGCTCAGTACCTCTTAGATATTGAAGTTGCTCGAATGGACGTGGACAACATCCGCCACAAAACCATTTGTCACTCTTT
>DAMDCT010000023.1:12855-31076 GCA_032091455.1 Oscillospiraceae bacterium
TATTGCTCATTTACTTTTTCAATTTCCACAGTCAATAATTCTACAGGGAATCGAACATTGTCGGCATCTTCCCATTCTTCATCAACTATGATTGGTGTTTTAACTTCGCCTATAACACCATCTTGAATATTTGTGAAAATACAGCCCCACTCATCAACATAAGTTCCGATTTTATAAGCATCACCTGTTGTTTTAGGATATTCTCTTAGACAATCTGATGGACCTGCAAAGTCGTTAGGAAAATCATTTTCAATTTTGTCAATTGTGTCTTGACAATGCATATTTGCCCATGGTAGTACCCACATATTACGTGGTGCACGAGGTGGATTTTTAAATTCTAGGGCATTTTTAACTATTTCACGAGAAGTCATGATAGTTTACCTCCTATTTATAATAAAATGGTTTACTTTTTACTAAAATAATTGTATCATTAGTAGGGAGCAATGTCATTCAAAATCGTACACAGTACAATTTTGTAAAGGGGGACTGAGTCATTGGCAATAAAAGAATTTGCTATTAGCCAAGTTGATGAATACACTGATAAAAAGTATAGAAAAGTTTTATTAGGCGATCAAACATGGATAAATTCGCTTTCAACTTTTGGATTTGCGACTAATAATAAAGCTGAACTTCCGCTAATTAATCATTATCATAAAGATAAAATGGAATTTGTTATACTAATTGATGGAATACAAAAATATACTGCAAGCGGTGTAGAATATACTTTATATGGTGGCGATGTATTTATAACTCAGCCAAATGAGGAACATTCAAGTGGCAAAAATCCACAATCAGTTAATGAAATATTGTGGTTTCAAATTGATTTGTCGAAAACAAATAATTTCTTAGGCTTAAACGAGCAAAATGGATTGCATCTTTTTAACAGAATAATTAACTTTGAGGGAAGAAAATTTCAACTCGACCGATCGCTAATTTCAAAATTTGTTGAATCTTTTCAGCTTATATGCAAAAATAACATTGACGAAAAAATTAAAGGTCAAAACCTTTTCATGTACTGCTTATTATGTATGTTAGATGAGAAACCAGTCTTGACTACATTAACAGATGATATTGATAAGGCAAAGCAATATATTATTACACATCTACAAGAGGTAATTGATATGGACGAGCTTGTTGGAACAAGTGGATTGTCAATATCACGGTTTAAGCAAAAGTTTAAAGAACAAATTGGATTTACCCCTAGAGAATATATAAATTTTATGAAGATTGACAAAGCAAAAGAAAAAATAGCACGAACAAAAGAGAGCATAACAGATATTGCGTTTGAATACAGCTTTTCTACTAGCAATTATTTTTGCGTTGTATTTAAGCAATTTACCGGGTACTCACCAAAGGAATATCGGAAGCGTTTTAATAAGTAGAAAATAAATTATAAATTGACGAGCATAAACTCGTATAATGGAGGAAAATAAAATGGATTTATATCAAAAAATTATTAATGGTGAAGAAAAAATATCACTTGTAGGTTTGGGCTATGTTGGTATGCCAATAGCAGTGGCTTTTGCTAAAAAAGTAAAGGTTGTTGGATTTGATTTAAATAAGCATAAAATTGAACTTTACAAAAAGGGTATTGACCCAACTAAAGAAGTTGGAGATGGCGAGATAAAAAATTCTACAGTTGAATTTACTTGTGATGAGAAAGACTTACAAACTGCAAAATTTCATATAGTTGCTGTTCCAACTCCAATTAATCCAGACAAAACACCCGATCTTTTTCCAGTTGAGGGTGCAAGCCAGATTGTAGGAAGAAATTTAACTAAAGGTTCAATTGTAGTTTATGAATCAACAGTATTCCCAGGTGTTACTGAAGATATTTGTATCCCTATTTTGGAAAAGGAATCAGGACTTAAATGTGGTGTTGACTTTAAAGTTGGTTATTCACCAGAACGTATCAATCCAGGTGATAAGGTTCATAGACTTGAAAACATTACAAAAATAGTTTCTGGTATGGATGAAGAAAGCCTTGACACAATTGCAAAGGTATATGAAATTGTAGTTGAAGCAGGTGCATATCGTGCAAGTTCAATCATGGTTGCAGAGGCTGCAAAGGTTGTAGAAAACTCTCAAAGAGATATTAATATTGCATTTATGAATGAGCTAGCACTTGTATTTGATAAAATGGGTATCGACACTAAAGAAGTGGTTGAAGCCATGAATACAAAATGGAACTCACTTAAATTCTATCCAGGTTTAGTTGGCGGTCACTGTATTGGTGTTGACCCATACTACTTTATCTATCAAGCTGAGAGATTAGGCTATCATTCTCAAATTATTGCAGCTGGACGTAAAATTAACGACTCAATGGGCAAATTTGTTGCAGAGTCTACAATAAAGCAAATTATCAAAGCAAATAAAAAAGTTAAAGAAGCAAAAGTGTGTATCTTTGGATTTACGTTCAAAGAAAACTGTCCAGACACTAGAAACTCAAAAGTAGTAGACATTATTGAAGAACTTAATGAGTATGGAATATCTCCAATGATTATTGACCCTGCCGCTGATAAAGATGAGGCAAAAAGAGAGTATGGGCTAGATATAAATGATATTAGTGACGCTAAGGATATTGATGTGCTTATCCTTGCAGTTTCACATACACAGTTTGCAAATATGACACTTGAGCAAATAGGAAGTCATTTTAAAAATGAATCAAATGACAATAAGGTAATCATTGATGTAAAAGCGATGTTAAATCCTGCTGAAGTAAAAGCCGAAGGATACAATTACTGGAGATTATAATTAAACTAGCTGTTCAATTATAATTCAAAATGCAAGATTAAAGGATTTAATAATATGACATTAAAAACAAAAATATTTGCTTTACTATCAACATTATGGGCGGCATTCATATTTTCAAATTCATTTAAAACTGGTGCTAGTTCAGATAAAATGAGTAATCCAATTGTGGATAAGATAACAGGCTGGTTTTCACAACTTGGTATTAATATAGATGTGGATTTATTGACATTTATTGTGCGCAAGTCTGCACATTTCACTGAGTTTTTAATTTTGGGAGTTCTAATTACCATATGTTTTGTGTCAATTGGAAAACGCCTATCTTATTACCGAGGAAGTATATTATTTCTATGTTTGGCTAGTGGAGTTACAGATGAATTTATTCAAAGTATGATACCAAAACGTTCAAGCGAAGTAAGAGATATATTAATTGACTTTACAGGTGCATTGATTGGTTTTTTAGCTATTTCATTATTCACAAAAATTATGGCAAATCAAAAATATAAAAACAGGCGATTTAGATAAATATAAAGCTTAAAAGATAATATTTCACGAGGCAAAACCGTGATATAAAAATATTTATTCACGCAAGGAGATTATATGCAAAAAATATTAGGCTATATGAGAAAGGCTATACAAGAATTTGACCTAATACAAAATGGCGACCGTATTGCAGTTGGGGTTTCCGGTGGCAAGGACTCTGTTGCTTTGCTAAGAGGTTTATGGATGTTAAAACGTTTTATTGGTATTGAATATGATATTGTAGCAATAACATTAGATCCTCAATTTCAAGGAGTTACATGTGACTACTCACTAATTCAAGAACTGTGTGACAGTATGAATATCGAGTATGATATAAAGCGTACACATATTGGCGAAATTGTATTTGATATACGAGAAGAAAAACATCCTTGCAGTTTGTGCGCTAGAATGAGAAGGGGCGCATTGCATGATGCTGCAAAAGAGCATAACTGCAATAAAATTGCACTTGGTCATCATTATGATGATGCAATAGAAACATTTGTTATGAACCTATTTAACGAAGGCAGAGTTGGCTGTTTCTCACCTAAAAGCTATCTTTCACGAAAAGATATAACGATGATTCGTCCTATGGTTTTTGTTCCAGAAAAAGAAGTCATCTCAGCGATTAAACGTGCACAGCTACCAGTTGTAAAAAGTGTTTGTCCAGTCGATGGTACTACATCAAGACAAAAAACCAAAGAGTTCCTTCGTGAACGAGAGCGTGAGGATAATGGCTTTAATTACAGGCTATTTGGTGCATTAAGACGGTCAGGAATAGACGGATGGGGTTATACGGCGAATAAAGACAAAGATAAGGATGAATACAGTGGCACAGAACACGATGCAACCCATGCAATTGAAATTTAAACGTGTCTATATAGAAATATCAAATATATGTAATTTGAATTGCAGTTTTTGTTCTCCCTTAAAGCGAGAAAAGGCAGTAATGACAATAGAACAGTTTACACATATTGTGAAAGAGGTTAAACCTCATACAGGGTTTGTCTATTTTCATGTTAAGGGTGAACCCTTAATGCACCCACAACTTGAGCAATTTTTAGATATATGTTATGAAAACAATCTTAGAGTTAATTTGACTACAAATGGCACATTAATTAAAAAGCAACAACATCTACTGTTGTCAAATAAAGCCGTAAGACAGGTTAATATATCCCTTCACAGTTTCAATGAGCAGGATGATTTTAATGATGGTGACTATATTAAAAACGCAATTGAGTTTGCAAAACTTGCAAATGAAAAGGGAATATATGTGGTATTGCGATTATGGAATTTAGATCAAAATAATAATACAGATGAAAATAGTCTTAAAATCATGAAACTAATTGAAAAAGAGTTTCACTGGAAAACTCCACTAATTGAAAGCATGGGCGGTAGACAGAGTGTTAAGATTGATAAAAAGGTTTTCAAAGGATGGGAGCAGGAGTTTGAATGGCCTACACTTGAGCATGAATTTGTGTCAGATACAGGCTATTGCTATGGAATGCGTCATCAAATTGCAATTTTAGTTGATGGTTCAGTCGTACCTTGCTGTCTAGACGCAAATGGACAAGCCACATTAGGAAATATATATAAGGAAAAATTCTCGGATATTATTCAAACAAAGCATGCAAAGGCAATAAGGCATGGTTTTGAAAATCGTATTGCAGTTGATGAACTTTGCAAGCGTTGTACATTCCGTATAAAGTTTGATTAATAAAGATTTGTTACCGTTTTGTTACTTTTATATTTATAATAAAGCAAATACAATAATTCGCCTTAAATACCAAGGCTGATATATAGTTGATATACATTAATCAACTCATGGATATATAGCGAATTTTAGTATATATGAACAATCTAACATCCTATTTGACTACTGTTTCCATATATTACATTTGACTTTTTGTTACTGTTTTGTTACTATTAAAGCATGCCAGTCGAGTAACCAGTCATAATCGGACAAGCCAAATTAGTCAAAATATAATATAAGCAGAAATTCTTAGATGTTAATTAAACTACATATTGTACTTGGGTTTGATTAATTGATAAAGTAGGAGAAAGTTTATATGTTTACAATTAGAAATAGAATTAGTAAAAAGATAACAACGACAGTATTAGTAGCAACTTTAATGTTTACCACAGTATTATTTAGTGCATGTACAGATGAAGAAATAGCGGCGTACAAGAATCAACTAGGTAATTCGTCACAAGTAACAACATCAAGTGAAAAGACGGTTGCGTCAGATGTAGTATCAAATGATGAGTCAAGCAAGGAAACTTCATCTATTGAAGCTTCAAGTAAACAGCCATCTAGCAACAATGTATCATCAAAAGCGCCTGTATCATCAAAAGCACCAACTTCATCAAAGTATACAGCACCACCAAAAACATCTTCACAATCTACTTCAAGTAAAGTGCAGAATAGTGGATCAACACCGATAAATCAAGATAATATGGGATCAATTGAGGATAAAATAATTCAAATGGTTAATGAGTTGAGAGCTTCTGTTGGAGTTGCACCACTTACTAAGAGTCAAAAACTTAGTGAATCCGCATTGATAAGAAGTGATGAAATGTTAAGAACAGGACAATTTTCTCATACAAGACCAGATGGCTCTAGCTGTTTTACTGCAATTGATGCTGTTGGATATAGTTATAAAACGGTAGGTGAGAATATAGGCTATGCTAAAGGTCATCCGCTTAACACAATTGCACAAGTAATGTTTGATGGTTGGAAAAACAGCCCTGGGCATTATGCAAATATGGTAAAGGCAGATTTTAAAGAGATAGGTATATCAGTATGTAGCGATGGCACAACAACTTATGCCACACAACATTTTGGTACAAGCAGATAAAAGTAGCTACTAGAATTTATATTTAAGCAGAAGGAGTTTTATAATGAATGACAGTATAGTGGAAAATGACAATGAATGTCCTTGGCTTTTATTTAAGCTTCATGGAGCAATCTATGCAGTAAATAGCAGATTGGTTGCCTCAATTGTCAGATTAACCGATGATATTACAATAATACCTGATAAGGATGATTACATTAAAGGAATTATCACATTTAGGGAAAAGGCAATTAAAATTATTGATATGAGAACACTATTATCAGTTGAAACAATGGAAAAGCAATACGATGACTTTAAGAATATGCTTGACCAGCGAAAGCAAGACCATGTTAATTGGGTTAATGAACTTGAACGCTGTGTGGATAGTGGTGAGAAATTCACACTTACAACAGATCCACATCAATGTGCTTTTGGAAAATGGTATGATGGTTTTCATTCAGATATAAACTCAATTAATTTTCACATGAAAAAGATTGATGAGCCACATCAGCAACTTCATAAAATGGCATTAGAAGTAATGACATGTGAACAAAAGCATGAAGAGTGTGAGCGAAAAGAATGTTTAAAACTTTCAATGGAGAAAACAAAAGATGAACTTATGCCTCAAATATTAGAACTAATTGATGAGGCAAAGGATTTATTCAATAGCCATTTTAAAGAGATGATTATAGTGTTTGAGAGCGATGAATCATATTTTGGAATATCTGTTGATGAAGTTTTGTCGGTTGATGAATTAGAGTTTTTAAATGGAGCAAATGAAACAAGTGCTGTTTTTAAAACTAAATATGTTTATGGAGTTGGAAAAACTAAGAAGAGTGATGAATTAGTTTTACTTTTAAATCAAGAAAAATTAGCACATATAACTGATTAATAAAAAAATGAAAGCAACGGCACCGTCTGGATATAGACAATGCCGTTGCTTTTTTGCAATTAATATAGATTAATTATTTTGTCAACTCTAATAGTATTAGCTTTTTAACTTCGCGATACTTAGCTACTGATTTTTCGTAGTCAGCATATCCTCTGAAAACAAGTTCAACAAGTTCTTTTGCACGAGCTGGATTATGTTTTTTTAGTTCTTCAAGCATACATAAATCTTCATATCCTATTCTATGAGATTCACTTCTTACTGAGATAAGTGGCTCGTTGAATCCTGGATAGAAAATGCATATGTCACCTGCTGGTAAGAACATTGCACGCTTAGGATGGAACTCTAATACCTGTTCAGAAAACATTGCAGCTTGCCTAGTAAATGGATTTGAACCATTAAATTGATTTGCACCCCAATGTAAAAATCCCTCAATGTTTTCGTATTTAGCGGCTGCCCATGAAAGCCATACAATTCTTAAACGTTCTAAATCTAATAGTCTATTAAGATAGTTGCCTCCAGGAGTTAAACAAGAGTAAACAAATAATCTATCTCCGTTAGCTACTTGTTCATCAAAGAACTCTTGATTTTGTTCATAAATATCTAAAGATGGGCACCATATATCAAGTGCGCCAATTACTGCTTTAGTAGGCAATACAGGCTCCAGAATTGGAATATTAGGCATCTCGGATTTAATTATACTTGTAATTAAACGGTAAGTATCGCATAATGCATCATTTGGTTCATCTAAACCACATTGTATCCAAACATCTGCAATGTTATGTTCGTGAATAAATTTGTTGAGTTGGCGTGCAATACTGCGGATTGAATCTTCACCATCTTTACCAGGAACATCTTGTCTAGTAAGTGATACAACAGCATTCTCACCATTATCAAAGTAATCAAATGCTTTTAGCTTGAATGCCTCTGCAATTTCATCAGGATTTTCAATGTTATCGTGGTCAAGAGAATTGTAAAAATTATCATCGTCACTTAAACCTAAAGCTCTTTGTGCTACCGCACCACCTTGGAACCAAGCAATACCAGCTTTTCGTGCTATGCGAATTATTGTATGAAGTTTTTCACTGTCTAGAATAGGCTTATTGTCTTTAACATCAAAGATCTCTTCTAGTGGAATTGCAATCATATTTTGGCGAGAAAATACTGCTACTCTAAAGTATTTTTCCAATAGTATTTCATATGCTTTAGACCATTTTTGAATATGATGATAATTTGCAATAGCGTCAAAGCTAAACCAGTTTACAAATTTATGTGTATCTCTTCCCGCCTTAGGTACAGTAAATGCAAAATGTTCTACATTTAAAGTTAATGTGATCGTTGTATCACCATGTGTAACATTTATAGTCCAAGTTTGTGTTTTGTTTGCTTTACAGTATTCAATTATCGTTTTAAAGCTAATTGCCATTGTTGTCATTGTTGGCAATACGATATTATAGATTGGCTCTAATGCCTCATATACCATAAAAGGGGCACGACGAATAACATTTTCATTTATATCATTTTTAAGATACTCACTTCTTTGCTTTGCACCAGTGTTAACTTCTACAGGTACTGGTATCATATTAAATAACTTAAATGCAGTGTGTTCTCCTTTTACATCAATAGTTACAGGTATTCCAGTTGTAATGCCACTTATAACAATATTAACACCTGCATATGTACCGTTAGCACCTGCTACACTATAGCTAACTACCCCATCAGATACATTTGTATCTGGGAACACTGGTTCTAGTTCATCAAACAGTCTTGCGTTAAATTCATTACCCATTATAATCCCTCTTCTACTAATAATATTTGCGTATATCATGAAAAATATAAAGATTTACGCCCATACTTGAATAATCAAGTTGATGACTAGATTATACTAGCTTATTAATTAAAAAACAATATAACAATTGTAGTATAATTTATATAATTGTTGCTAAAAAGTCAAGAACATTAACTATTCTTGACTTTAAATATAATTATTGCTTTTTAAAAACCCATTCTCGTTGAATTTGAAAGCTTATTATAAACAAAACTAAATCCACAAATAACTTAATAATTACGCAATGTGTTTTTATAACTGAGCATAACATAGCGACGGCTAGAGCAGAACATAGAAGTTGACAAGAACAAAGTATATAATATTTTATAAGAGTAGACTTTTCGTTATGCTTAACATTGAATACATTATTTTTATTAATAGTGTAATTTGCAAGAGAGGATATAATTCTTGAAAAAACAGTTGATAAAATAGCTGATAAACCAGGA
Source organism: Oscillospiraceae bacterium (assembly GCA_032091455.1). Taxonomy (GTDB): domain Bacteria; phylum Bacillota; class Clostridia; order Oscillospirales; family Ruminococcaceae; genus Paludihabitans. The sequence continues at coordinate 22,123 of DAMDCT010000023.1, forward strand.
TTAACTATACTCTTAAAAATCCATATGAATAGAGAAAAAAGTCCAATATCTATTAGAAATGAAAGCAATGAGGAGATTAAAAACTTTGAAAAAACTGCATATATTTTAAGTGAATCACGTAATGGATTGAAATGAGAAGTTTTGTTTTCATCAATATATATAGTGCTAATTGGAACCTCTTTTATTTCAATTCCTTTTTCTTTTGCATCAATAAGCATATTCATTTCAAACTCAAAACGATTACCTTTAGTTAATTTAAAATGGCACATTAATTCAAGGGACATCGCTCTAAGACCAGTTTGTGTGTCTGATACGTTGACACCACATAAAAGCTTAAACACTCCTCTGGTAATGATATTTCCAAAACGACTTCTAAAAGGTATAGTTTTATCGTTAAATTGCCTACACCCCATTATAAGACAATCAGGGTTTTGTCTTAATGTATCTAAACAACTTAATATATCATTGATGCAATGTTGCCCATCACAATCAGTGCATATAGACAAGACATTAGCAGGGTAATTTTCTATGATATATTCAAATGCGGTTTTTAGTGCACGACCTTTTCCAAGATTTATACTGTGGACGAGAACTTTACATCCTAACTCTTGAGCTTTATCAAAGTAAGGTTTGGACTCAATGTTACTTCCATCGTCAATCACGATAATATCAGCTGAAAGATTATCATTTATGTTATTAATTAAATTTATAAATTTATCGTCAGGATTCAAAGAGGGCATGATTATTACAACATTGTGCATAATCATGCCCCCTTTTAAATAAAATGGCTGGGGTAGAAGGATTCGAACCTTCGGGATGGCAGATTCAGAATCTGCTGCCTTACCGCTTGGCTATACCCCATAATATTTTGATCGACTATATTATTATACCATTTTTTTTAGAAAAGGCAAGGGGGAATTTAGTATATAATAGGGTGTTAAAGTCGAATAAAAATACCATAAAAATGAATTTTATTATTGATGTTTAGAAAAAAAGTGATATAATTAATTATGCAAGATAATAATTAGATTTAAAATTGCTACTATGGCTCAGCTGGTAGAGCAGCTCATTCGTAATGAGCAGGTCATCGGTTCAAATCCGATTAGTAGCTCCAAAGAGAAAAGCCTGTAAACCCTTATAAAATAGGGGACTGCAGGCTTTTAATATTCTTTTGTATCGGTTTTTATATCCACTAAAAGTGTTCAAAAATGCTCACAATCCGTTAAGTATGCAAGTAAAATAAATTTTTAAAAAATACTTTCTCATTATTAATGTTAAGGTTGCGTTTTATATGTATCTATAGTATAATATTAATTAAATGAACATTGTTCAGTTTGGGTGGTGAAATAAGAATTGGCTCATATACCAAATTTAAAGGAACATATCCTTGATACGGCAAAGAACATTGCTATAAGGAAAGGTTTATCAGATATCAATGTTCGATTGATAGCAAAGGAGTCTGGCATAGCAATTGGAACCATATATAATTATTATCCTGCAAAAGGTGATATTATTGCCGCTGTTATCGAGGATTTTTGGAAAACATCCTTTTCCAATATTGATTTTGCTGTACTAAAACAATTAGACTACATAACGGCATTAGAAAAAGTTTATTATCAACTTTTAAAACATTTGAACTGTTTTAAGCAGAATTGGATTGTGCAATTAACTCTTCTTAGTGCAACTGACAAGAGCATTGGTCGTATAAAAGAAGAGGAATATTTTAAAAAAATACATTCCATCATTTTAATTCCATTAGAGCAAAACGAAAATATAATTAATCAATATTCACCTAGTGAGATAAAGAAGTTAGCTGAATTTATATTTGAAAATATGCTTAGAATGCTTAAAAATGGGGAAGAGGATTTTAGTTTGTTCAAAAAATTACTCAGTAAAATCATCGGATAATTGAAACCATATTTATAAGGTATGGTTTTATTTATAAATAATAAATGAACATTGTTCATTTAGCTTTAGGAGGAAAATTTATATGCAAGCAATTATGGAAACACTCTTCGACACCTTATATTTAATAGGTGTAGTAACTGTAGGAATTATTATGATAAAAAACAGCAAAGGAAATAGACTAATATTTATGTTTGGACTAATGTCTGTATTATTAGGCTCTGGTGATGCATTTCATCTTATTCCACGTGCCTACTCATTGTGGACGATAGGGCTTGAGGCAAATGCTGCTGCGCTCGGAATAGGGAAGTTTATCACATCAATAACAATGACAATTTTCTATATTATTTTATATCATATTTGGCGTAGAAAGTATAATATTACCGGAAGAAATAATCTTACCTATTCAATTTATTCATTAGCTGTTGTTCGAATTGCCCTCTGTTTATTCCCTCAAAATGAGTGGATAAACTTTCATTCGCCAATATCTTGGGGAATTTATCGTAATATTCCATTTGCTATTATGGGGATTATTATCATTATTCTATTTTATATTGAGGCGGAAAAACATGATGACAAAGTGTTTAAATTTATGTGGCTCGCAATTACGCTTTCATTTGGATTTTATGTTCCTGTTGTGTTATGGTCAAGCAATATTCCAATCATTGGAATATTGATGATACCAAAAACTCTTGCTTATGTATGGATAGTACTTATGGGATATGGTGAACATAAAAAGTCATTAAAAAGAAGTAGATAAAAAGTAGCATCAAAAAGAAATGATAAAAGACAACTTCATAAAGAAGTTGTCTTTGAATTTTATGGCTTAAACTCTTATCATACTGCTATCTTTTAAAAATTTATTGCCGATTGTTGTTAATACTGCTTTATCAAGAAAACAAGCTTTAATTCGGTTTTCTTTGCCAGATCTTTTAAAAACAATACCGTTACAATACTTCTCTTTATCAATGATTTCTAATGCATTATTAAATGCGTCTGAGGAACTACCATACGTTTTACAGTTAATATTACGATTTCCGTCTTTCAAATCTTTAAGGATACTAACCATTAATCTTTCTTGATCCACTTTAATCACCCCATAATCTTATTTTATTCCATACTACCATAATTTGTTAATTATTGCAATAGTTATTTACAAATAGTTGTTTTGGTTATAGTACAAACTTTAATATAACATAAAGATTATAAAAAGTAGATATAGTAAAATGAGTTCAGAAATCTCTGAACTCATTTTGTAATTAAGCGATTTAAAGTGAAATTAGTTTAGTACATTCCGCCCATTCCACCTGGCATTTGTGGTGGCATTGCTGGTTCTGCTTCTTTAATATCAGCTACTAATGACTCTGTTGTTAATACCATACTTGCCACTGAAGCAGCATTTTCAAGTGCACTTCTTGTAACCTTAGTAGGGTCAACAATTCCTGAAGTCATCATATCAACATATTTTTCATTATACGCATCAAAGCCAAATCCAACTTTGTCTTCTGAAACAATTCTGTTTATAATAACACTACCCTCAAGACCTGCATTGATGCAAATTTGACGGATTGGTTCTTCTAATGATTTGCAAACAATAGCAACACCTGTTTTTTCGTCACCTACTGTTGTTTCAAATAAAGCAGCTACTGCTGGGATTGCATTAATAAGAGCAACACCACCACCTGCAACAATACCTTCTTCAACTGCAGCTTTTGTTGCAGCAAGAGCATCTTCAATACGAAGTTTCTTTTCTTTCATTTCGATTTCAGTTGCAGCACCAACTTTGATAACAGCAACACCACCAGAAAGTTTTGCAAGACGTTCTTGTAATTTCTCACGGTCAAAATCAGAAGTTGTTGTTTCAATTTGTGATTTTATTTGAGAAATTCTAGATTTAATCTCATCTGAGTTTCCAGCACCATCAACAATAATTGTATTTTCTTTTTGAATTACAACCTGTCTTGCTTGACCTAATTGGTCAAGAGTTGTTTCTTTTAAGTCAAGTCCTAGTTCATCACAGATAACTTCGCCACCTGTTAGGATCGCAATATCACGAAGCATTTCTTTTCTTCTGTCGCCAAAGCCAGGAGCTTTTACAACAACGCAAGTGAATGTTCCTCTTAATTTGTTTACAAGGATAGTAGCAAGGGCTTCACCCTCCATATCCTCTGCAATAATAACAAGTTTTTTACCTGTTTTAACGATTTGCTCAAGTAGTGGAAGAAGATCTTGAATATTTGTAATTTTCTTATCAGTAATAAGTATTAGAGCATCATCAATTACAGCTTCCATTTTATCAGTATCAGTTACCATATAAGGAGAAACATATCCTCTATCAAACTGCATACCCTCTACAACCTCGCTGTAAGTTTCAGCAGTTTTGGATTCTTCAATAGTTATAACGCCATCAGCAGTTACTTTCTCCATTGCGTCAGCGATAAGGCTTCCTACAAATTCATCTGCAGCAGAAATAGTTGCAACTCTAGCAATATCATCAGAGCCATTAACCATTTTTGAGTTAGATACGATTGCAGATACAGCAACATCTACAGCCTTTTTAATACCTTTTTTAATCCCCATAGGATTAGCACCAGCGGCAACGTTTTTCATTCCTTCACGAACTAATGCTTGTGCAAGAAGGGTTGCTGTAGTAGTACCATCACCAGCGGCATCATTTGTTTTAGTAGCAACTTCTTTTACAAGTTGTGCTCCCATGTTCTCAAATGCATCCTCAAGTTCAATTTCTTTTGCGATTGTAACACCATCGTTAGTAATAAGTGGAGCGCCGAATTTTTTGTCTAGAACAACATTTCTGCCTTTAGGGCCTAATGTAATTTTAACAGTGTCTGCAAGCTGATTAATACCAGATTGTAAAGATTTTCTAGCTTGCTCGCCATATATAATTTGTTTAGCCATTTTAATCAATTCCTTTCAATAATTAAGATTAGTTATAGAATGCTGTATTGATGATATACATTTAATACGTTTTAATGAACCTAGTCAATTATTGCTAATATCTCTGATTGACGAAGAATTGTATATTCAACCCCATCAATTTTCACTTCAGTACCTGCATATTTGCTCATTAGTACTTTATCGCCAACTTTAAGCTCCATTGTTATTTCTTTTCCGTCAACAACACCGCCAGGGCCAACGGCCATAACTTCTGCAATCTGAGGTTTCTCCTTTGCTGCGGCTGTAAGAATAATTCCGCTTTGTGTTGTTTCCTCTGCTTCAACCATTTTAATGACAACTCTGTCTGCAAGAGGTTTAATGTTCATAGTAATTCCTCCTATAAAATATAATATGTTATATACTAATTCCTTTTAAAATAAACCCATAATTATGTAGTTTTATAATAACTTCATAATTGGTATTTTAAACGGACTTAGTATTAGCACTCGATATATGTGAGTGCTAACTAATATCTATTGTAGTGTTTTTTTATTAAAAGTCAATAACAACTTTATGAACAATTTTAAAATAATCCAAAATTTTAGGAAAAGAAAACAAATAGCAAACAAGAGCAGGCTATATTGTCCGCTCTTGTTTGTTGGAAGGGATTGATACTGAGTTAATCTTTTTTCTTTTTCATATACTTCTTTATTTGAATTAAGATGGATTATTATTTTCTATATATACATATATACCCACTTAATCGCTAGCTACTTATTTAATGATATCTAGTGAATTTACGTTATTGCTAGTAACCACTTTACCATTAATTGCAGGAACTACGCTAATGTTTTGATCTGATTCATTACTTTTTTCATTGATAATGTAAACTGGTTGTAAAATGCTTTGATTTATGTCAGTCATATACTCTAGTCGAATAGAGTTGTTTGTACTAAATGGCGAAGATTGAAAATTATTATTACTATATGAATTACCATCGTTGTAATATTGAATAGCAGAATTTTTATCAAGCAGTTTATATTCGCCTATTACTTCTTTTTGTGTTTTGAAATTATATAACTGCATTATATCTCCGCTTTTAAAAAACTTAATAGAAATAAATTCTTTATATCCTAAAATGGCTTCAGCAGGTGAGGATTTTGAATTATTAAATATAAATACAGCTGCACAACTTTTTGCATCAGGATCGACAATATACTGGGTATTTTCATTTGATATATCTAGAATACTTTTATAGTTATTTATAAAGGATTGGGTCATTTCCTTATATTTGGAAAGCGGAATATTAATACTATCTGAGTCAATATCTTTTGCTGTTATGCTATAAGAGCCATTGCTATTAACTAAAGTGTCATAAGTAGTATCTTTACGCATCAAAGCTTTTAAGTCGGCTGTTAATTCTTTAGTTGTTTCTTCTATATCAACATCTAAGTAACGATATATGGGTAATGCTGTAACAGTTTCTACTTGGTAATTTGGAGTCCACTCGGGTTTTATTGACTCAATATTAGCAGCTTGGTCGATAAAAAAATTATTAACTAGGCTTTTATCTGGTGAATTATCACTATTAATATTAGTAGTTTCATCATTTTGAACATTTGGGTTTATACCCATAATTCCGGTACTTTTATATTCTTTTTCACAACCATCTTCGGTAGAAGTGTTTTTAAATCCTTGAGATTTCGAAATTTGAATTATACCAATAACCAGAATAATTGATATTGCCATCATAGCAAATGCCATTACAGGCTGCTTATATCGTTTTTTATTGACTGTTTCATTGTGATTTTCAATTTCTTCTGTCATTTTACAAGCTAGATTTTTTAGTAATTTTTCATTTGGAGAAATACTTTGGTTATCCAATTTGTACTTATCTCTAAACATAATCGTACTCTCCCTTCAGCTTTTCTCTGAGCATATTTCTTGCTCTATGTAGAAGTGATTTTACGGTTGATTCTTTTTTGTTTAGTAAGGTGGATATTTGTTTAATTGACATGTCTTCATAGTAAAACAAGTGTATTATTGTTGTGTATTTTTTTGGAAGTTCCAAAACAGCATAATAGACTTCACTTTTTTCTTGCATATCTATTAAAATATTGTCCTCTAAGTTAGTCGTTTTTTTGTGCCACGCAGAAGTTAAAAGATTTATACTACAGTTAATCGTTGCTCTTATAAGCCATGCTTTTGTGTGTTCGTCGTCATCAAAATTTATATTAGCCCGAACATAACGCATAAATACTTCTTGTAGTATATCATCTGAATCAGCACTGTTTTTAGTCCTTGTAAAGGCTACGCGGTATACCATATCAGCATATTTTTTCAAGATTTCTTCAACATTATCGTTTGTGCACAGCGAAATGTTGTCCATAGAAAATACCACCTTTCATATATAATACCGACCAATATTGAAAAAGGTTGCATTATATAATAATTTGTTTTAATTATAACAAAAATATAACAAATATTCAAAAACAATTGTATATTTAGTTAGAATAAGTTATAATTATTTTATTAAACATTTTTGAAAGGAAATTTGCCACTATGAACAATACGAATTTTATTATTATTACAGATGTAACATGTGATCTTCCTAAAGAGTATCTAAATAAGAATAACATTATTACATTTCCACTAACATATAGGTTAGATGATATTGAATACGATGGGACATTAGAGCATTCTCTTGATCCTCATGAATTTTATGAGAAACTAAGAAGTGGTAAGATGGCAAATACAGCTCAAGTTCCACCAGAAAAAGCTAAAAGAATGTTTAAAGAAGAGCTAGATAAAGGAAATGATATTTTATATATTGGCTTTTCATCAGGACTTAGTGGAAGCTTTCAAAGTGCAGCAATTGCAAAAGAGGATTTAAGTGAGCAATATCCAGAACGCGTAATTTTGGTTACTGATTCATTATGTGCATCTTTAGGACAAGGATTACTTGTTGATTATGCTGTAAGGCAAAAAGCAGCAGGAAAGTCAATGCAGGAAGTCCAAAAGGCTGTAGAAGATATAAAACTTAAAGTGTGTCACTACTTTACAGTTGATGATTTAAACCATCTTCATAGGGGCGGTAGAGTATCTAAGACTTCAGCGGTAATTGGTTCAATTCTTGGAATAAAACCTGTAATGCACGTTGATAATGCAGGTAAATTAATCCCTCATGGTAAGATTAGAGGAAGAAAACAATCACTTGATGCGTTGGTAGATAGCATGGGCGAAAAGCTTGGTGACTACAAAAACGATTATGTTTTTATTTCACATGGAGATACGCTAAAGGATGCCCAATACGTTGCAGATAGAGTTAAAGAAAAATATAAAATTAAGACTGAAATTATAAATTATGTTGGTCCTGTAATTGGTTCGCATTCTGGTCCTGGAACAATCGCATTGTTTTTCATAGGTGTAAATCGTGATGAAAAGGTAATGTAGTTACGTATAATATTAATGATATAATTTTAAAATTAAAAGAATTAGTACAGTTTTTGACTGTACTAATTTTATTTTATTAGCATGGCAAACTTCGTACTAAATAGTAATGCAAATGAATAAATTATAAACTAAGAAGTTTAATTATTATTGCATTAAATTATATTTAGAAGGAGATACCTAAATGAAAAGAAAAAGTTATAAAAAAATTGCATCGATTATTTTAGCTGCAACTATTATTTCCAGCACGTCTTTATTTGCGCCAATTGTACAAGCTTCAACTGTGCCACCCAGTAGGTTAATACCAAATGATGATTATTCAAACAGAGAAACATTACAACCTTTAGGAACTTCCGTACAAGTCGATGAACTTAAAAATTGGAGCTCTGATAATGATCCTGATGCAAGATATAACAGAGGTAGTATTCCATTGAAAACTAGAATTACTGGGCCGTTAGTTAATCCATATGCTTCTACTGATGCCAAAGTTATGTCGTTAAATAAATTAACAAGTGAGTCACAGGGAAGTGACACAGTTAACGCTTATGCATTTAATTATTTTCAATATCTTGATTCATTTAACTTTTGGGGTGGTTCTAAAGGGCATGGTGTTATATCTATTCCTACTCCAGAGAGGATTGATGCGGCACACAAAAATGGGGTTAAAGTTACAGGAACAATATTTTTGCCATGGGGGGATTCAC
>DAMDCT010000024.1:0-991 GCA_032091455.1 Oscillospiraceae bacterium
AAATATAACAGCATTTGAAATAAATAAATATGCTGTCTGATTATCTGCAATTCCTGCGCCATTAAGTGCAAACATAGCTTTAAAGTAACTACCTATCTGTCCCATTTTCTCAACTTCAAACAATACCCAACCAAAAACAACAAGTAAAAACGTATATAACCATTGAACAAAGTTTGGAAGCTTCTTCAAAAGTTTTAACAAAAACAGTTTTTCACAAATGATTATTACACCAAAATATAATCCCCATAGGACAAAGTTCCAACTTGCTCCATGCCACAAACCTGTTAAAAACCACACAACAACTAGGTTAAATACAGTTTTTGCAGTTGAGCCACGATTTCCGCCCATAGGAATATATACATATGATTTAAACCATGAACCTAATGTTATGTGCCAACGTCGCCAAAAATCTGATATACTCTTTGCGGTATACGGATAATTAAAGTTCGTAGGGAAATTGAAACCTAACATTTTGCCCATTCCGATTGCCATATCTGAATAACCTGAAAAGTCATAGTAAATTTGAAATGTAAATGCCAATATACCAAGCCATGCAGTTAACATCGGAACTTGTTCATAATTCATTGCTTTTACAGTTGTCCAAAGAACACCTATGTTATTCGCAATTAATATCTTTTTTGCAAGTCCACGAATAAATATCCCAATACCATCTGCAATTTTATTATAGCCAACATCTCTATCATCAATCTCAGCCGCAACATCAGCATATCTAACAATAGGACCCGCAACAATCTGAGGAAAAAGTGTTACATATGAAGTGAAACTTATAATGTTCTTTTGTACTTTTATCTTACGCATATAAAGGTCTATTGTGTAAGACATGCTTTGAAATGTGTAAAATGATATGCCTATTGGCAACGGCAACTTTGGATCTGTTATTGATGTACCTAATACTGCATTAATACTTGTTATAAAAAACGAGCTGTATTTAAACACACTTAATAGTCCTAAGTTGATAACTACTGAAACT
>DAMDCT010000024.1:1001-5373 GCA_032091455.1 Oscillospiraceae bacterium
CCCCATGCGTAAAATATTATTCCTGATACCAATATAATTAAATTCTTTATCTTCATTGGGGAAGCATAATAAAATAACAAAACAATTGGCAAAAAACCAAATAAAAATGTCATGCTTGAAAAAACCAATGATGTAACCCCCTAACTCATATATTTGTTGTAATCTTCTTTGGACATAAATCTATTGATAATATCCAATAGGCTATTTGTTGATATATATGATGGCAAATTTAAATATTCTAATAAAGCTTGCCTTTTTTGCTTTGATTCATCTTTACCTATTAGCCCATCTTTATAAAAATCCATCTTTGTAAATGGATCTAAAATCGGCTGGACACTCTCGCCTAGCACTCCTGCATTTTGAAATAAATCACGTAAAATATCTGCGTTTATTCCCTCAACTCCTAAAAAGCCTTGCTTTGAGGGGACATCCTTACGCTTTTCTTTCCCCTTAATCTGTGGGATGTATATGTTAGTAACTTTTGCGTCCTTTGCACAAGATCGTATAAAATTTCTAAGTTTAAATCCTGCAACATCTGAATCAGTAAGTATTATAATACCATCTTTTTTTGCAATTTCTCTAATTAATGCAAGTTTTTCCTTATCTTTAAATATTCGAAATCCATCGGAAGTTATTATCAACGCATCAACTAAGCTATTAAGTTTTATTTTATCATATTTGCCCTCAACAATGATAGCCTGTTTTAAAAAAATTTTCTCCATTTAATATGACCATTCCTCTTCCTATATACTGAGTATTTTACTAATAAACTTATATCATGCTGCCTATCATATATTCCAGTATAATTCTATCCTCCATCTTTGATGATTTAAGCTTCAAATCTGCTTCAACTAATGCATTAAGGCCACGCCTTATCGCTTCAATCGACATACCAGAAACATCACGGAAAGCATTCTTCACTGCAAACAATCGGTTCTTTGGATAATTAAAATCAGTTAAGACCTCATCAATTGAATGCCCGGTTGCCATACCTGTTTTCGCTCTATAAAGGTCTATAAAGCACATATTAAGTGCACCCAATATAGATAATGCCTCAACCCTTTGATAAAACAATTCATCTAAAAGCATAAATGCTCTTTCATATCGTTTGTTCAAAATTGCTTTAGCCAAATCAAATGATGTTGAATCAATTGAGGCTATACAGCACTCATCTATATCTAATTTAGTAATTTCAGTTTTATTACTCCCACTTACATAGCTTATTAACTTGTCAAGCTCATTTAACAATACTTCATAACTTTGTGAACACCTATCTATTATCAACTCAGCTGTTGGCATTTCAAGTTGCAATCCTGATTTCTTTGCCGTAGCACATAACGCACGCTTTAAAGCTGGTTTATCTTTAAGTGCAAACTCACAAACAGCTCCTGTCTTTTGAACTTGTTCTGAAAGTTTTTTAAGCTTTGACGATTTTTTCATATCATAAACAATGCTTGTCGAATATATAATTAAAGCTGTGCTTTCATTTGGATTTGTCACCATTTCCATAAGTTGTTCTAAATCATTTTTAGCTAACTTATCTATATCCAAATCCTTTATTACCACACACTTTTTACACTCAATTGCTGATAACATTATTGGCAAAGCCTCAACCGCATCCTCTACATCATTCATTGACAGTTTATCGCCACTAAAACGATTTAAATTGAAACTCTCATTTCCCTTTGCAACTGTTTTCTTCACAATAGCATCAACGCAAGCAGTTATAAAATATGCCTCTTGTCCATAAAGCAAATATACAGGCTTTATATCCCCCATTTTGATGCGCTTAAACAGTTCTTCATCCTTCAGCAAAGGCATTATCTCACTTCTTTCAACTTGTATTTTCCTCTTTTATTTATACTTAACTCAAGACGATTTTTGTCTAATGGGAACACCTTATTATTTAGTATATTTTCATTATTGCATTCATCTAAAAGTATAACATATTTTGCAGGAAAATGCTCTGCTTGTTCAACATTTTTTTGAGAAAAAAATAAAAATTCACAATTTAATTCTTGAGCTAATTCTTTATCATTCGTAATGCAGACATTTACGCCTCCGACATTTATGTCAACAGCACTTTCACCACTTAAACTTTCAACATTTATCTTGGCAACTTGTGCAAAACTACACCTTAACCGCCCATCTAACGGTATGATATTGCATTTTTTTAGATACTCTTCACAATAACTATTAATCTCGTTTTGCTCATCAATCACCAAATTTTTTATATCATATATTTTGCTCAAATAAGCAATATCTGAAACAGCATTTGTATTTTTTTCTAGCATGATATAGCTATCGATGCTGTGGATATTTTTATTGTCTAAAAACTCAGCTATTGAACAATTTAAATATCCATCATTTGACAAATTCACAATTGTTGACTTACCACGATAAGTTATTACAATGCTTTGTGCCTTATATGAACTAATAGTTGTAAAAAATACTGTATTTGCTGTACAGATTTGATAAGATAAAAAACACACAACTAGTCCAATAATTGAAACGCCCAACACGGGAAACAGTTTCTTTTTTGCAAATATATATGTAATCAATAAAATCAGTCCAGTAACTACAAGCCATATTTTCACATAAAAATAATCTAATCCAATATAGGCAAACGATAAGCTTGAGAAAAACTCTGCTGATTTTAAAAGCACATCAACACATAGTGTCAAAAGTTCAGAAATGCCATATGCAAAAGGGGATAGAAAAGGAACTGCTCCGAGTGCCATCATTATAATTGAAAGCACTAATATAATTGGTGTAAGTGGCACTGCAATAAGGTTTGACACAGGTGAAATTAAGCTTATTCCTTTAAAAGAAATGAGCAAAACAGGAAGCATAAACAAAGTCGCACTTAGTGTGCAAGAAATTATTCCAACTACAAAAAGAATAAATTTATTACTCAAATTAAATCTTGCTATTATTAAATTAGATAGTCTTTTTGCATATATCAAAATTCCTAGTGTTGCTAAAAACGTAAGTAAAAATCCAATGGCTTGTATTGCAAGTGGATTTTGCAATACTATAATTATACCTGCAATGAATAGTGAATTAACAGCATCTGCCGGTCGACCAAACAGCCTTCCTGCAAATAAAAAAGTAATCATTATTGCCGCACGGACAGTTGGAATACCAAAGTTAGTGAGCGCTACAAATCCCCAAACTACAATAATAACAGCTATGGAACTTTTCTTTTTTGACACCCTAAACCCATTTACAACAAAAAGCACAAATACAGCAATAAACGATACATGCATTCCTGAAATTGAAATAACATGGATTATTCCCGCACGTGATAAATAATGTGAAGTCAACCTATTAATGTCGGTATCATCTCCAAGTACCATTGCTTTCACAATTCCTGAACTTGATTTTTCTAACTGTCTATCAGTTATTTTACACAACTTATTATTTAACTGCTTAAAATAGTATGCAATAGGTTTAGTTTTAGGCGATTTTACTTCTTGTGGAGCATTACTTGTTCGTGAAAAAATATATATTTCTTTTTGCTTATAATACTCTGCTGTATCAAATGAACTTGTACTATTTATTTTTAAAAAGTCTACATTAATTTTAATTCTATCATAGTAATCCACATTAAGCGCAGTTGCAGTATACATATTCGTTTTTAATTTTCTTGTAACTCCGCCGATATTATTATCTATTACTGTTATTTCATATCCATTTGTTCCTTTATCATTTATAAACTTATCCGTTATTATTGCCGTAATGGTTGCATTTTTCCCCTCTAATGAAGCAACTTCATTAACTTGACTTGTAATTTTAAATGTATATGCTGACATTGCAACAATTGATGAAATAATAATTAATACTAGTTTAAAACGCAACTTTTTATTACTACAAAAAACAACCGCAACAAGTATAATTGCCAAAACTATTATGCAATATACAGCAATTTTGGGCGCCAAAAATGACGCAACTAGAGTTGCAAGTAGAAAGCTAATCCCCACTGTAACCATTGGTCGCGTCATAATATGAACCACCTTTTTTGTCAATATTTAATTGCGTCTTGTCGCCATAATGACTTTATACGATTTTCTCTGCCAACTGTTTTCCACCTAATAAATGAAAATGCAAGTGTTTCACAGATTGAGCGCCATGTTTACCAACATTAGTTATAACTCTAAACCCATCAACTAATTGAAGTTCTTTTGCTAATTTTGCTATAACTTCGCTTATATGTGCAACAACAGCACTATTGTTTTCGTTAATATCCTCGATACTTTGTATGTGTTGTTTTGGAATAATAACTATATGAACTGGTGCTTGCGGTGAAATATCGTAAAATGCCAAGACGGTTTCATCTTCATGTGCTTTTTTGCATGGTATTTCGCCGTTA
>DAMDCT010000024.1:5383-16165 GCA_032091455.1 Oscillospiraceae bacterium
CGCCGTTAACAATTTTGCAGAAAATACAATCCATTTTGATTATCTCCTTTAGTCTTTAATGTAGTGAGGTACGACACAGGGGTCGTTCCCTACAGTATTATTTACAATTATATTAAAACAAATATTTTTAGCCTATTATTTCTTTTATAATATTTTCCAGTGCATCAAATGCTTCATCAATTTTGTGATTATCATTTACGCCAGCCATAGCATTATCAGCACGACCGCCACCTTTACCGCCAGTAATAGCAGCAGCTTTTGATACAATCTTGCCTGCATGTGCTCCATTATTTATAGCCTCTGCTCCGCATACACAAAGCATTGTTGCTTTTCCTTCATAACTTCCTACCAATAATGAAACGGAGTTTGGTGCTTTTTCTTTCATTTTATCGCCTAATATACGAAGAGTTTCAGGTTTTGTTCCACTTAATAATGCAGATAGATAGTCAACTGCTCCTGCACTTTGCATATTTTCAAATAATCCATCAATCTTGTTATCAGCAAGTTTTTGTGTTAAGCTATCTGCTTCTGTTGCTTTATCTTTAAGTTCTTGCATTACTTGTGAACAACGAGTTACAATTTCTGCTGGATTTGCAAGCTTCAATTCCTTTGATGCGTCATTTATCATCTTTACATTGTTTTCTAGTAAAACTAAAACGCCATAACCAGTAACTGCCTCAATACGTCTAACTCCTGCTGCAACTGAGCTTTCACTGATGATTTTAAACAAACCAATTTTTGATGAGTTATCGACATGAGTACCACCGCAAAGTTCAAGAGAATAATCCCCTACTTCACAAACTCTAACAATATTCCCGTATTTCTCACCAAATAAAGCCATTGCGCCCTTATCTTTTGCTGACTTAATATCTGTTTCATATCGTTTTACTTCAACACCTTGAAGTATTACCTTATTAACTTCACGTTCAACATCTTCAATTTGTTCTTTTGTCATTCCCTCAAAGTGAGAAAAGTCAAAACGCAAACGGTCAGAATCTACTAGTTGACCCGCTTGATGAACATGATCTCCAAGTACATTTATTAATGCAGCTTGTAATAGGTGAGCACAAGTATGGTTACGCATAATTGAATGTCTTAGATTTTTGTCAACATTCATAGATACGCACTCGTTTTTATTAAGCTGTCCAGAAACAACTTCACAAGAATGAAGAATTAAGCCAGAAGACTTTTTAACATCGAGTACATTTAATATGCAACCATCTGTTACAATTTGTCCTTTATCGCCAACTTGACCTCCACTCTCTGCATAAAACGGAGTAATATCAGTTACAAGGGTTATCTTTTGGTTTGCAATAGCTGTTTCAATTGATTCGCCCTCGCATTCCATATATAATACTTTTGCATCGGCATTTAACTTATCATATCCAACAAATTCAGTAGTTTGACCTTCAAGTTCAGTTATACTGCCGCCAAAACCAAATGCATCTCCTGTTGTACGTGCATTTCTCGCTCTTTGTCTTTGCTCATTCATTAAACGAGTAAACTCTTCTTCGTCAATAGTCATATTTTTTTCTTCAATGATTTCTCTAGTTAAATCTATTGGAAAACCATAAGTGTCATATAATTTAAATGCATCTTCACCAGAAATAATTTTCTTATCGGTTTTTTCTACATTTTCAATGATTTGATTTAGAAGTTCAAATCCTTTGTCAACAGTTTTTGCAAAACTGTTTTCTTCATTTCTAACCATTTTCTTAATATATTCAGCTTTTTCTACAAGCTCTGGATATGCAGATTTATTCTCTTCTATAACAGTTTCAACAACTTCATATAAGAATGGTTTTGTAATTCCCAATAAACGTCCATGTCTAGCTCCTCGTCTTAATAAACGGCGAAGTACATAACCTCTGCCCTCATTTGATGGAATAACACCATCACCAATCATAAACGTTGTACTTCTTACGTGGTCAGTAATTACACGTAAAGACACATCAGCTTTTGGATCATTTTTATAGGTAACACCTGCAATATCACTAATATGATTCATGATTTTTTGCATTGTATCAACTTCAAACAGATTATCAACTTCCTGCATTACGCAAGCCAATCTCTCTAATCCCATACCTGTATCAATGTTTGGGTTTGCAAGTGGAGTGTATGTTCCGTTTCCGTCACTGTCAAATTGAGTGAATACAAGATTCCAAAACTCAACAAAACGGTCACATTCACAACCAACAGCACAATCAGGTGAGCCACAGCCTTTTTCAACACCACGGTCAAAATAAAGTTCAGAACAAGGACCGCAAGGACCTGTTCCATGTTCCCAAAAATTATCCTCTTTGCCCAGTCTTACAATATGGTCTGGTGCAATGCCAACTTCTTTTGTCCAAATATCAAATGTTTCATCATCATCTAAATAGATAGATATGAATATGCGTTCAACTGGAAGGTCTATAACCTCTGTGCAAAATTCCCATGCCCATTTTGTTGCCTCATGCTTAAAGTAATCTCCAAAAGAAAAGTTACCAAGCATTTCGAAATATGTTCCGTGACGTGCAGTCTTTCCCACGTTTTCTATGTCCGGTGTTCTAATACACTTTTGACATGTTGTAACTCTTTTTCTTGGTGGAATTTCTTGTCCTGAAAAATATTTTTTCATTGGTGCCATACCTGAGTTAATTAAGAATAAGCTTTTATCATTGTGAGGCACAAGTGGAAAACTTGGCAAACGCAAATGTCCTTTCTCCTCAAAGAAAGCCAAATACATTTCTCTTAATTCATTTAATCCTGTCCATTTCATAGTGTTTTTCCCCTTTTATAATATAAATTACAATGCCCTATTGTCTTTAAAATTGCATATAAAAATGCCTTCGTCCGACATATGGGACGAAGGCATAGCATTCCGTGGTACCACCCAAATTGCCATTCATAATATTATGACATCAAAGATGAAATAATAAATTAAAACGGCCACTTAAAACACCCTTTAACGCAGAGTTTACGGTACAGCTTTCGCCGAAAGCTCCAAGACAGCAATTCATATTTTGTGCTAAGGACATTACACCAAACTGTCCCCTCTCTTAAAGTCACAGATAATATGAACATTCTTTTCACAGCTTGTTAATATATAATTTTATTATACTTAACATTTTGTATATTGTCAACTGCTGTAATATACAAATATTTTGTAATTTAGATTGCCTATCGTTGAGCAGTGTGCTACAATACAAGTATTATATGCATAAATACTAATTTCATTTAAAAGAAACTAGTATTAATTTGAACGGAGTGAGTTTATGAAAGTAATAGACAAAGAAATTTATTCACGCAAAGCACATTTTGATTT
This sequence comes from Oscillospiraceae bacterium, assembly GCA_032091455.1. Classification (GTDB taxonomy): domain Bacteria; phylum Bacillota; class Clostridia; order Oscillospirales; family Ruminococcaceae; genus Paludihabitans. The sequence continues at coordinate 8,691 of DAMDCT010000024.1, forward strand.
TTTTAAGAAATATGATGTTCCTTATTTTAGTGTGTGTGCGAATGTTGATATTACTAAATTTTTAGCATTTATAAAAGAACATAATAAGCCTTTTTTTGTTTCATTTATGTACGTGGCATCAAAAATTGCAAATGATATTCCTGAGTTTAGACTTAGAATACGAAATGACGATATTATTGAACATGAAGTAGTAGATCCTGCATTTACTGTTATGGCTTCAAATGGTGTTTGCAGTTTTATGACCAGTAAATATTTCGAGCATTTTACTAGGTTTGTTGAGAATACACTTGCTCATATTGAGCTTGAAAAAGACAATGTATCTATTGCAGATGAGGAAGATGCTGATGATACTTTGTATATTTCGTCTATGCCTTGGGTATCATTCACGAGTGTTACTCATCCAATGCAACTGAAAAAGCCAGACAGCATTCCACGTATTATTTGGGGAAAGTATTTCAAACAAGGTGATAAAATACTACTTCCATTATCCGTACAAGTTCATCATGCATTAATGGATGGTGCACATGTTGGAGAATATTTTGCAGACATTCAACAGGTTTTGGATATACCAGAAAGCCTTTTGCTTTTTGAACCTGATGAAGATGAAAAAAAAGCAAGAGAATATGATACACGTGTTATAAGAGCATCTTCATTAAACCAACGAATGAGGTCAAAATATCCCTATAAAGATATGTAAATTGAAATACATCTTTACATGGGCAAAGGTACATGTATTTTGATATATACCTTTGCCCATGTATTATATAACATAAGATAATCTTAATAGATTAATGCTAATAAAAAGATATTTTTTAAATTTCTAAATAAAGGTTGACATCCATATTAAAAAGTAGTATTATTTTTTTGCACAACAATGTAATCCGTTACATTGTTTCAAGCAGTCAAATCGTATGCATACATATTTTGTTTTTTATGTCTGCAAGAAGGTGGTTAAATGGCTACTATAAAAGATGTTGCAAAAAAAGCGAATGTATCCGTTGCAACTGTATCAAGAGTTCTCAATAGTACAGATAATGTACAAGAAAAAACAAAGAAAAGGGTTTTAGAAGTAATAAAAGAACTAAACTATTCTCCAAACCTTTTAGGACGCAATTTAAGAAGGCTTGAAACGAAAAAAATATTGATTTTGTTAAATACAATATCAAATCAATTTTATTCACAAGTTGTAAAAGGTATTGAACAAATGGCTTTATCCGCTGGGTATACCGTTATGGTATGTATGACCCACAGCAATATTGAAATTGAACAACGTTATATGGAAATGCTAAAAACCAAGCTTGTTGATGGCGCAATTTTTTTGACAACTGAACAAAATGGGAAAACATTAACTAATCAACTTAAAAGTGTTCATGTTGTTCAAGCTTGTGAGCCTTGCGAGGAATTTTTAACGCCCACTGTTTCAATAGATAATGAAAGTGCTGCTTTTGATTCAGTTAATTATTTAATTGAAATGGGACATAGAAAAATAGCTTTTTTTGGCGCTGGAAACATCTATGAATCATCTATTAGACGTAGACTTGGTTATGAAAGAGCACTTGTCAATTATGGTATAAGTATAAAACAGGATTGGATTTTTAATGAAGGGTTTAGTTTTAATGCTGGAATACGCGCGGCAAACATGTTACTTACCGCAAAAGAAATGCCAACAGCAATATTTTGTGTATCAGATAGCTGTGCCGCTGGAGCAATAAAAGCTCTTGCTCAAAATGGCATTAAAACCCCACAAGATATTTCTATAATGGGCTTTGATAATACTCAGCTATCACAAATATACATTCCCTCCATCACTACCCTTAAACAGCCTCAATTTGATATTGGGTTTAAAGCAATGGAATTATTGCTAGATAAGATAAATGGAATTAGTATTACTAACCAGAATATTTTGCTTAGCTATGATATTGTAAAAAGAGAATCTGTTAGGCAAATATAGTGTTAACATCTACTTCACTGTGTTGGTATTGGTAAAATTTGTATAAAATAATCATTAGTAAAAACAAAAAAACAGAAAGAGGTATTTTTATGAGTAAAGTAAGAATTGGTATTATTGGTTGCGGAGGTATTGCAAACGGCAAGCATTTGCCTGCACTAAAACAGCTTAATGATGTTGAGTTAGTTGCATTTTGTGACCTTATTGAAGAAAAAGCAATTAAGGCAAAAGACGAATACGGCACACCTGATGCAAAAGTTTACACAGATTACAAGGAATTATTAAAGGACAAATCAATTGATTCAGTTCATGTATTAACTCCAAACCGTTCACACAGTTTCATTTCAATTGACGCATTAAATGCTGACAAACATGTTTTATGTGAAAAACCAATGGCTAAAACATATGCTGAAGCCAAAGAAATGGTTGAAACAGCAAAGAAAGCAGGCAAAATACTTACAATCGGCTACCAAAACAGATGTAGACCTGACTCACTTTATTTAAAACAAGTTACTGATGCTGGCGACCTTGGCGAAATATACTACGCAAAAGCTCATGCAGTTCGTCGTCGTGCAGTCCCAACTTGGGGCGTATTCCTAAATGAATATGAGCAAGGTGGCGGTCCACTAATTGATATTGGTACTCATGCACTAGACTTAACACTATGGACAATGAATAACTATAAACCTAAAATGGTTGTAGGTACAACTTTCAAAAAACTTGGTAGTCAAAAAGACGCAGGTAACGCTTGGGGCGATTGGGATCCAAAAGAATTTACAGTAGAAGATTCTGCTTTTGGTTTCATTGTAATGGAAAATGGTGCAACAATTGTTCTTGAGTCAAGCTGGGCATTAAATACACTTGATGTTGAAGAAGCAACTACAACTCTTTGTGGTACTACTGCTGGTGCTGACATGAAAGACGGACTTCGTATTAATGGGGTTAAATTCAATAAGCAATACGTAACAAAACCTGACTTAGAAGCAGGCGGTGTTGCATATTTCGATGGTGCTGAAGTAACTCCTGCATACATTGAGGAAAGAACTTTTATTGATGCAATCACAAAGGGAACAGAGTTAAGAGTTAAACCTGAACAAGCTTTAGTTGTAACACAAATTCTTGAAGCAATTTACGAGTCTGCTAAGACTGGTAAACCCGTGTATATCAACGATTAGAAAGCATCAAATACAAATCACATTTGAAAACATATTGCTATGGGGTTGCTATTATATCAACCCCATTATATTTTAAGGGGTGTCTATATGAACTTAGGAATTATAAGCTATGGATATGAGCGTAATGACATTGAACATATTAAAGAACTTGGACTTGACTTTGTTGAATTCTGCGTTAATTCAGATGCAGATAATCGTTTTCAAGAATTTTATGATAAATCAGATAGAATTGCATCAGACTGCAAAGAGTTTGGTCTTTTTGTTGGCTCAGTTGGAAGATGGGGAGCTAATAAAATTAATAAAGATGGTTCATTAAATGAAGATGAACTTCATGCAGATACAACACTTATAAAAGCAACACAAAAAGCTGGTTGTCCTGTTTATGTTTGCAACTGTAACTATGTAGACGAGATTTCTCTTTTTGAGAACTACTCTAGTGCAATTAGCTATTTTGAAAAACTAATCGCTATTGGTAAAGAACATAATGTTAAGATTGCAACAAACAATTGCAGATGGAACAACTATGTAGTTTCAGACCCTGCTTGGAGTGTTATTCATGGCTATCTAAAAGATTTATACATTAAATACGATCCATCACACTCAATTTATGCAAAAGGTGAAGACTATCTTTCAGAGATGAAAAAATGGGGACATCGTTTTGCTCATGTTCATATTAAAGGAAGTCTTATGATTGATGGCGAGCGTTTTGATGATCCACCAGCAGGTCTTGATATGACTGACTGGAATGCATTTATGGGAACATTATATGCACTAGGTTATGATGGAACGTTAAGTATTGAGCCACATTCTGAAATATGGAAAGACGACCTTGGACTAAGAGGTATTAAGCACACAATTAAAATGATGAGAAATCTTATGGTGTAAGGGGCTGAGTATATGAAAACAGCAGTACAGTTATATTCAATTAGATTACTTTGCGAAAACGATTTGAAATTAGGTTTGAAAAATGCTTCAGAACAAGGCTATCAAGGTGTTGAGTTTGCAGGTTTTTTTAATCATACTGCAAAAGAAGTAAAATCATGGCTAAACGAATATCATCTTGAAGCAATGGGCGCTCATGTTGCCCCTGAACTAATTTTTGATAACACAGATGAAGTGATTTCTTATCATAAGGAGATTGGAAATAATCGTATTATCTGCCCTTGGTATGATTTGAAAACAAGAGCTGATGTTGAAGAGTTTGTAGCAAAAGCTAAGATTGCATCAAAAAAGCTTAAAGAAAATGGAATGCAGCTTTACTATCATAATCATGCACACGAATTTACAATGGATAATGGTGAGTATCTTCTAAATATAATGGCTGACCTTACAACAAAAGATGAACTGATGTTTGAACTTGATGTCTACTGGGTGTTTATGGGTAATGAAAATCCTTGTGAATATATCAAAAAATATGCAGATAGACTTGATATTTTTCATGCAAAAGATGGCGACAAAGACAAAGGTACAGCAGCTGGAAAAGGTGATGTTCCATTAAAGGCTATATTTAACCTTGCAAACGAATTAGGTGTAGAATGGGCTGTTGTCGAATCTGAAGCTGAAGGCAGTGCAGATGAACAATTAGATGACATTAAAACTAGTATAGAATACATAAAAACTATCATATAATTTGTGTAATATTTTTAGTAGAACCTCTTTACTTATATATAGACTAATAGTAAACTAGAAAGGAAGATTTTTATGAAACTTGGAGTATTTACAACACTACTATCTGATAAAACACTTGAGCAAGCACTCGAGTACGTAACAAGCAAGGGAGTTCAAGCAGTTGAAATTGGATGTGGTGGGTATCCGGGCACAGCACATGCTGACCCTGATATATTACTAAATGATGATAAAAAACTAGAAGAATTTAAATCCACAATTGCAAAATATGGCGTTACAATTAGTGGTCTTAGCTGTCATGCTAATCCTATTCATCCAAATAAAGAAATAGCAAAATCCTTTGATGAGCAATTAACAAAAGCAATACTGTTAGCTGAAAAGCTTGGCATTGACGTTGTTAATACTTTCTCTGGCTGTCCTGGTGATAGTGAAGGTTCAAAATATCCTAACTGGGTTGTTTGTCCTTGGCCAGATGATTTTATGACAATACTTGATTATCAATGGAATGATGTTTTAATTCCTTATTGGAAAGAGAAAGCTGCATTTGCTAAAGCACACAATGTAAATAAAATCGCACTAGAAATGCACCCAGGATTTTGCGTTTACAACCCTGCATCAGCACTTAGACTTCGTGAAGCTGTTGGTGATGTAATTGGTGTCAACTTTGACCCAAGCCACCTTATTTGGCAAGGCATAGACCCTGTTCGTGCTATTAAAGAATTAGGTAAAGCTGGCGCAATTTTTCACTTCCATGCAAAAGACACTAAAGTTGACAAATATAATACTGCATTAAACGGTGTACTTGATACAAAGCACTATGGTGATGAGTTAAATCGTTCATGGATATTCCGCTCATGTGGTTATGGCAATGACTTAGGTTATTGGAAGGAAATTGTTTCTGCACTTATTATGGTTGGCTATGATAACGCATTAAGTATTGAACATGAAGATAGTTTAATGTCTACTAATGAAGGATTAACAAAAGCAGTTGACTTTTTAAAAGAAGTTTTAGTTTTCGAAAAGCAAGGTGAAATGTGGTGGGCATGAGTTCACCTAGGTGAACTCATGAAGAATGGGCAAAGCCCATTCTTCTAGTCTGATGGAAACTTAAGGTTTTGCATGAGCCTATTCTTCTAATCTGTATGAAACTCTAAAATAACAACCTTAAAAGAGGAAGGAAGATATTTATGAAAAACAATAATTTTTGCCTTGCCATTGTAGGCTTTGGCGGTATGGGCAACTGGCATCGTGAACTTATTGAAAGCGGAATTGATGGTCTATTTGTTAAAGGCGTTTTCGATTTAAAACAGGAGCGTTTAGACTATGCTACTGAAAATAATCTACATGCATATAAAAGCCTCGATGAGCTTTTATCAGATGAAGAAATTGATATAGTACTTTGTTCGACTCCAAATGATTGTCATATGGATGTTACTACAAAAGCATTAAAAGCAGGCAAAAATGTAGTATGTGAAAAGCCTGTTGCAATGAACTCTGATGAGCTTAAAATAATGATAGATACTGCAAATGAATGCAAGAAGCTATTTGTAGTTCACCAAAACAGACGTTGGGATGAAGATTTCTTAACAATGAAGAAAATATATGATGACAAACTACTAGGCAATGTTTTCAACATTGAATCACGTGTACATGGCTCAAGAGGTATTCCTGGTGACTGGCGTGGGGAAAAAGAACACGGTGGTGGAATGGTTTTAGACTGGGGCGTACATATTATTGACCAGATGCTACAAATGGTTAAGGAGAAAGTTAAAACTGTTTACTGCAAACTTGATCATGTTACAAATGAAATTGTTGATGATGGATTTAAACTTTTTCTTACATTTGAAAGTGGAAAAACGGCTCTTCTTGAAGTTGGAACAAGTAACTTTGTTGAACTACCTCGTTGGTACATGCAAGGTAATAACGGTACTGCAGTAATTAATGACTGGTTTCTTAATGGCAAGATGGTTAGAATTACAAACTGGGATAAAAATGACGCAGTTCCAATTAAAACTGCGGCAGGTTTAACAAAAACAATGGCTCCTAGAACTGAAGAAACTATTTCTACTGATGATTTACCTAAAGTGGAAACTGATATTAAAAACTTCTATCGTAATGTAATGGACACTATAAGTGGCAAAGCTGAAATTTTGATTAAGCATGATGAGCTAATGCGTGTTATGAAGCTAATGGAAACAGCATTCAAATCAGCTCAATTAAATCAAGTAATTCCATTTGAATAACTTTAAATAATATAACGGTGGTCGAAAGACCACCGTTATATTATTTTTATACTAAACTTTTTATGTTGTGAATAAGGCTTTTGATTTTTCCCTCTATCGTATTAATTACTTCAATAAATTCCTCATCACTTTTACCTGTTGGGTCATCTAATCCCCAATCCTCCCTATGCTTGCATGGTAGCATTGGGCAATCCACATTACAACCCATTGTAATAACAATATCAACTGATGGAATATCGGATAACAGCTTAGATTTCTGTGTTTTTTCCATATCAATCCCATATACTTGCTTCATTAGTCGCACAGCATCTTGATTAATTTGCGACTTTATATGAGTTCCTGCACTGTAACTTTCAAACACATTACTTGCTAGATATTTCCCAATCGCTTCAGCAATTTGTGAACGACAAGAGTTGTGTACGCATATAAATGCAATTTTTGGTTTTGTGTTATTCATTAGCTACCTCAATTCAATACATTTAC
>DAMDCT010000024.1:16175-24085 GCA_032091455.1 Oscillospiraceae bacterium
TACCACAGCATAGGTCAACGCAAGTTCCACAACCTACACATTTATTTTCATCAAGTTCCATACGAGATCCAAGTGGTTCGTCATCATCCTCTATCCAAGAAATTGCGTTTTGAGGGCATTGCTTTAATGGTTTACATATGCGGTTATCTGACATGCATTTTCTTTTATCAATATATGCTTTCATATATTCTATCCTCTTACTTTTTTAAGAATATTAACTACTTCTTCAGTTTTTAAAACCTTACCAAAAGAAACTACCTTTCCGTCGACAACAAGTGCAGGAGTGGTCATAACTCCATATGCTGCAATCTGTGCAAAATCAGTAACATGCTCAATAGTTGTATCCATGCCTAATTGTGATAGTGCTTCTTTTGTGCTGTCTTCAAGCTGATTACATTTTGCACAACCAGATCCAAGAACTTTAATTGAATTACCCTCTATCTTTATTGTTTCAGTTTTTGCCATTATTGGAGAGTTGCAGTTACCTCCACAGCAACAACCACCTTTAGTCTCCTCTTTTTTCTTACCAAAATTAAATAACGCCATAACAAAAATCTCCTTTTAATTAAATTAAAATACAAATGATAAATAATATCCCTCTTAAATAAATAAGAATTGTGTTGCATTGAAGAAGTACCCGATAATTACGATACCAATAGCTATAATGCCTACAAACAAGGCTAGTAATTTAGGCTTTACTGCCTTACGTAACATTATTATTGATGGTAATGACAACGCAGTAACACCCATCATAAAGCTTAATATTGTACCTATTCCAACACCCTTTGCAAACAAAGCTTCTGCAATTGGAATTGTTCCGAAAATGTCAGCATACATTGGAATGCCAACAATAGTTGCAAGGATTACTGAAAACGGATTTTTCTCTCCAATTATATTTTGTATAATTTCAGTTGGAATCCAGTTGTGTATTGCAGCTCCAATGCCTACTCCAATAATTACGAACCAAAATACTTTTTTAACTGTTGCCTTAACTTGATCCCATGCATAAATCAATCTATCTTTTTTTGTAAGTTCAACTGATTCAATATCAACTCTACCAGCAGATTTTATGAAATCTTCTACATATCGTTCCATGTGGAGTTTTTCAATCAGTGTTCCACCAATTACCGCAAGAATTAGCCCTACAATTACATATGCAATTGCAATTTTTCCACCAAAAATACTCATAAGTAAAATCAACGACCCAAGGTCGACCAATGGAGATGAAATCAAAAATGAAAACGTTACTCCGACAGGTAAACCTGCACTGGTAAATCCAATGAACAGTGGAATAGATGAGCAACTACAAAATGGTGTTATCGTTCCAAGAAGAGCACTAAGAATATTTGCTCGTATTCCATGAAATCTTCCAAGTATCTTTTTGGTTCTCTCTGGTGGAAAATAGCTCTGAATATATGAAATAATAAAGATTAGAACTGATAGCAGTACAAAAATCTTAATAGTATCATAAATAAAAAACTGTACACTTCCACCGATTCTTTCATTAATATCAATACCCCAAACTGTCAATGCTGAACCTATAAGTTCATTTAACCATTTCATGCTTAAAATTTGATTTTGAAAAAACAGCCAAATGTTTTCTATAACTTGCATTCACACTCCCCCTCACAATTACAAGAAATCGTATGATTTATTAAATCTCCAATTAATTTTTTGGCAAACTCACATCCCTCTTCATTTAAAGAGTAATGTGTCCATTTCCCCTCTTTTCTACTCTTAACAATACCACTTTCACATAGTATTTTCATATGATGAGATAAAGTTGATTGAGCAATATTAAGTCTTTCAAGTAGCAAGCAGGCACATTTTTCACCACTTTGCAACAATTCCAGTATCATTAATCGGTTTTCATCACAAAAGGCTTTAAACACTTTTGCGTTTTCCTCATATTTATTATTCATATTACACCTCACATCTATTTCTATCGATATGTTATAGTATATGCTACATATCGATATTTGTCAATATGCTTGTAATAAAAATATTAATTTATACAAGTTTGACTATGTTAAAAATATTATTAATATTTTTCTGTTGTGACTGGCTTGTGACCATCTCATAGTATACTACTATCAATGAATAACAACACGAAGGGGATAAAACATATGAAAAAATTAGTTAGTTTTTTACTTGTATCATTACTATTTATAGGAGGTCTTGGATTACAAAACATTAATGCAGTTGCTGCAAGTCCAGTAAGTCTTTCAATATCTTCAGAAAAACAAGAAGTTTATACGCAAACATTTACAAGTTTTAATGTTAGTTATACAATTAATAATATTGAGGCAATAAAAGAAGATGATTTTCTATTAGTAGAATTGCCAGATTCCTTAAAAAATTCAAGAATCACATACAGTGACCTTCATTTTAAAGAATTAGTTAAACAATCAGACACCATTTATAAATTAATATTTAACCGCAACGCTGATATTGCTTTAACAGGATATTTTAGCATTGGCGGTGTAGCAACAAACAAAACAAATAGTAGCATTGATGCAACAGTAAAAGTTTCATTTAATGATATATCAACTGCAACTACTATTAAAATATTGCCATATACGCCACACCCTCCATATACAGAAACAAGAACTATAATTAAATTTATCAATATGGGGGAAGAAGGTTATAACCCAGTAAATGGGGTTATAGGTGTTATGTACGACAACTGTACGCAAGTAGACTATATAGTTGAAGTAAATGCACGAATGGGAAATCTGAGTAATGCAATTGTTGAAGATTTTATTCCTGACGGAGTTGAATTAAATGTGAACTCAATAAAACTATTGAAATATAATCCATTACAAAATAATTATGATCAAGTTGATAAAAATAATTTCTCAATAAAAGCTTTAAATAATCACTTGGAAGTTGATTTTGGTAACTTGGGCACTAACAGATATAGAATGACCTACAGTGTAAAAGTTAAGGACAATAAAGTTGGTTTTGTAAACACTGCTAAAATTTCTTACTCAGAAGATGGCACAATTCGTCCAACCGAAGATCAATCTTTTACTATAATACCTTTTAGAAAATATGGTGCAATAAATGGTTACAAACAAGTTGACAAAAAAACTATTGATTCTGACCCTTCTAATCAAATTGTAACTTATACAATCGTATTAGAAAATGATAATGAATTTGCAGTTGGCTCGATTTCTTTGGAAGATCGCTTAGATAAATCCGTAAAATTTGTTAGTACAACCGCTTCAGAGGATTTTGACGTATCTTATAATAGAGATACCCATACAGTTAGTATCAAAAATATTAACACATTAACATCAAATAAGCTAAGAGAAGTAAAAATTGTAACTGATTTTTCAGATGTTCCTGCTGGTGCTACAATAAAAAACACAGTTGGCGGAAACACTGTAACAACAACAAAAACCAAGTCAACTAGTGGAAGTGTCAAATTGACCAAAACAGGTGATGACACTAATGGCGCAGGACTTGCAAATGCACAATTTAACTTATACCTGCAAAATGGGAATGAACCAGTTGCAATTGATACGCTTGTAAGATCTGAGCTTATTACAAACAATGTTGGTGAAATCATTGTATCAAACTTACCTTTTGGAAAGTATTATTTTGTGGAAACAACTGCTCCTGATGGATATAAGATAAGTACTGATAAAGTCGCATTTGAATTATCTCCATCTATGCTTAATGCGGCAGTTTTAATGGAAAACAAAAGAGAGTCTATTCCTTGGACCCCATTAGAGCCTTCTACTCCAATTATCCCTTGGACTCCACTAGAACCTTCTACTCCAGTAGTAACTCCTCCAGTAGTAAACCCTCCAGTAGTAACTCCTCCTGTGGTAGTTATCCCTGATGAAGAAACACCATTAACAGCGCTAGTTGAAGAAACTATTGATGAAAATGAAACTCCGTTAGGTAGTGGCAGTAATATTGCAAAGCCATCTAACGTTCCGCAAACATCCGATTCAACTCCAAATTTATTGTGGTTTATCGTTTTGGCAGCTGCTAGTGCAACAGTATTACTAAGAAAAAAGTTTGCAAAAGAAAACTAAAAACAAATATATAAAAACTAGCTTCTCTCATTTAATTTGAGAGAAGCTAGTTTTTTAGCCTTGTATTAATATTATTTTAAATAATCTACAAAGGTAATCTTTTTCTGTTAAATACAAGTATACTTGCTCCAAAAAGCGCAACTACTATGCCAATGAAAATGAGGTTAATAACAAGTGTGCTTCCACCACTAGCAATTTTATTTGCATCAAACAAACTATATAATGACATCTTTTTAAGTATATCAGCTTTTGTTGAAACCCCACCCAACATATTTAATAACAAAAATGCAATAGGGAGTCCTGCACCAAAGGCTAATGATTTCTTTGTGTCATTAAACAAACAAGAAAAGAAATAGCATATCATTGAAATTGCCATAGTTAAAAGACAAGCAGTAACATTTAAATTCATAAATACTCGTTTATCAAGCAGCCCCTTAAACATTGCTTCACTTGTTGTAATTCCAATAGCAAAAGTTACAATAAACATTACGAGTATTGAGCTTAGTATATATACCCCCTGTGTTACAATTACTTTAGTTCGTGAATTTGGAGTAGATAAAATATAAGCAAAAGAGCCGTTATCAACAGGCTTTGCTACAAGCTTATTCCCTAAAATAATGCAATAAATCATAGGAAAAATAAAAATTAAGAAACCATAAAAAACTCCTGCAATAAATCCAGTTAAATCAGTTGCAATATCACTAAACCCCATAGCAGAAACTAGTTCCTTTGGAAGCATATCCATCTTTGTTGTCAATAGAGTAACTTCCTCTGGATCATACATAGAAACAATCATTGAAATATACATTGCGAGTACACCAATAAAAATAAGCAATAGCAAAAAACCATTCTTTGCATTTTTCTTAAATAACGTAAAGTTCATTATCTATGTACCTCCTGTCCGTAGAAGTTTAGGAAAATATCTTCCAAAGTTTGATTTTTTACATCAAGTCCTAAAATCTTTAGCTTAGCAAGTTCTTTGATAAAACTGTCTATACTTTCGCCCTTAACAAATATTTCTGCTGTGTCTTGTGTTACCCTTCCAATTTCATAGCCACAGTTTTCAAGTGTTTGTATATCATTCATATTATCAAGCTTTACTAAATATCCTTTACGTTGTGAATTTTTAAGCATTGAAACATCTGCTTTAGTAACAATTCTTCCGTCCTTAATAATTATAGTATTATCACTAGTACGCTCTATTTCCTCAAACATATGGCTTGACATTAAAATCGTCTTGCCTTTTTTCTTTTCTTCCAAAATAAGTTCTACAAATCTATTTTGCATAAGGGGGTCAAGTCCACTTGTAGGTTCGTCAAGGATTAGCACATCTGGATTATGCATAAATGCAGTTATTATTCCAACCTTTTGCTTCATACCTTTTGAAAACTTCTTAATTTTGCCCTTAGTATCAAGTTCAAACATTTCAATCAACCTTTTTTGCAAAGATAAATCTTTTGTTCCTCTCATTTCACACATGAATGTTAAAAACTCAGTGCAATTCATACCGTCTAAAAAAGCAATCTCCCCAGGAATATATCCAAGCGTTTTTTGTATTTCTGGTGCTTTTTTCATACAATCAAGTCCGTTAATAGTACACACTCCACTATCTGGAGCAGTAAATCCTAATAAGCAACGTATTGCTGTCGTTTTTCCCGCACCATTTGGCCCTAAGAATCCCATTACTTCGCCTTGCTTAACACTGAAATCTAAGTCAAATATCCCTTTTCCACTTGAATATTTCAGTGTAATACCTTTTACATCAATCATGCAAACACCTCCAATGTATTTTGAAATATCGCAGCTTGCATATTTCATTATATTCCAACGTTATTATTATGTCAATACATTTTGAACTAGCTTTGTTGAAATATTTCAAAATGTTTGGTATAATACTTAATGAGGTGAAAAATATGAACGGCTATGAAAAGCGCACTCAAAATAAAAAGCAACTTATACTCCAAAATGCACAAGAATTGTTTTTTGAAAAAGGATATATAAATATAAAAATTGCAGACATTGCAAGAGTGTCAAAGGTTTCGCAAGTTACCATATATAATTACTTTCAAAGCAAGGAACAGCTTTTGATAGAAGTTTTAAGAAAATCCGCACATGAATTAATATGCGAATCCGAAAAAATTTTGGCATCTAATTTCAATTTCCCAGAAAAATTTAAAAAAATCTCTATAATGAAGCAGAAATTATATTCAGTTATATATAACGACATACTTAAACTTCTTTCATCTGATAACAATACAATTGAAGCAGCATTGATTGATATTTCTAAAAACATTGCAACACCTTTTCTCAACCGATTTCTTGAAATGGGTAAGAAAAGTGGCGATATTGATGAAAGCATCTCTCTCGAGGCGCTCCTTGCTTTTTCAAACGCAGTGACTATGGTTATGTCTCAGACTGATTATTTAAACCAAAGCGAAGAATATCAAAAATCCATAGAAAGATTATATCTATATGGACTGTTAGGCAAATAAGCTAGTATATAAAAACCAGTATTCTGAGATGAATACTGGTTTCTCATTTATTACTTATTAAACAAAGAATTAAATCCTTTTGGTAGTTTTGCTTCAAAGCACATAACTTCACGTGTAAAAGGATGTGTGAGTACTAATCTATGCGCATGAAGTCCCAAACGCTTTAATGGATCAGCTTTTGATCCATATTTCTTATCACCTAAGATGTTATTTCCAAGATCTTTCATGTGCACTCGAATCTGGTTTTTTCGGCCAGTTTCCAAACGAATATCCAACATAGAATATTCTTCATTTTCTTTTACAACTTGATAATTAGTAATCGCTTCTAAACCATCATTTGGGGTGTAACTTGAGTACATTAAATGCGTTTTTGTTTCTCTAAGCCATGACTTAACTGTTCCTTTTTTCGCATTAAGCTGTCCCTCAACTACCGCCATATATCCACGCTCTGACACTAATTTATCCCAGTTATCTTGTAACGCATACTTAATCTTTTCACTTTTAGCAATCATAAGCACACCAGATGTATCACGGTCTAATCTATGCACAACAAAAATTCTATTGTTCACATTTTTACTTTTAACATAGTCCATTAACATATTGTAAGCGGTTATTTCGTTTCCTTTATCTGTGGACACTGATAATAAACCTGCCGGTTTATTAATTACAATCATGTCTATATCTTCATAAATTATATCTAACTCGTCTTTTGGCGCTAGTTCTCGACTGCCTGAAAAGTTTATTGTTACCTTTTGTCCCTCTTTAAGCATATAATCATATTTGCTTATTGGTTTTCCATCTACTATCACTTCTTTGTGTGTCAATAAAGACTTGATATTATTCCTAGACTTTTTAGTTAAATATTTTAATAAAAACTCCATCAAGCCCATTGGCTCAGTTACAACAAATTCTATGTCCCGCTTTTTCTTTGACTTTCCTTGCACCATACTTTTTTGAATAATCACACATTTTCTCCTTTTAAATTCTTTATTATAAATATATCATTATAAACCTTATATTACAACCCACCATATAAAATTATACTAACCATAAAATATATTTTCCTTCCTTATTAAGGATAAAAAAAGAAAACGATTAAAAATCGTTTTCTTTTTTACTATATTTAAATATTTATAATTGTATATAAATCATTCTTACGATTAATAGCAAACACCTTGTGCAATCATAGCTTGAGAGATTTTTTCAAATCCAGCAATATTAGCACCAGCAACAAGGTTGCCTTCAACGCCATATTTCTTAGAAGCGTCAAATGAATTGTGGAAAATATTAATCATGATTTGTTTTAGTTTTGCATCAACTTCTTCAAAAGTCCAAGAGTATCTGATTGAGTTTTGGCTCATTTCAAGAC
>DAMDCT010000024.1:24095-29084 GCA_032091455.1 Oscillospiraceae bacterium
CCAGCATTAGCAGCTTTAGCAGGGCCAAACAAAACGCCAGCTTTCAAGAATGCTTCAACAGCTTCTGGAGTAGAAGGCATATTTGCACCCTCAGCTACAGCAATTACGCCGTTTTTAATAAGCATTTCAGCCTCGTCACCGTTAAGCTCATTTTGAGTTGCACAAGGGAGAGCAATATCACAAGCAATGCTCCATATTCCACGACAGCCCTCAGTATAAATTGAACCTTCAACACGTTTTGCATATTCACTAATTCTTCCACGCTCAACCTCTTTGATTTGTTTTACAACATCAAGGTTAATTCCATTTGCGTCATATATATAACCTTGAGAGTCAGAAAGTGCTACAACTTTAGCGCCGAGTTCTGTTGCTTTTTGTGTAGCATATATTGCAACGTTACCTGAACCAGAAATAACAACTGTCTTACCTTTAAAGCTATCATTTTTCATGCATTTTAGCATTTCTTCTGTGAAGTAACAAGTTCCGTAACCAGTAGCTTCAGTTCTAGCAAGTGAACCACCATAAGATAGACCTTTACCAGTTAAAACACCAGTAAACTCATTTCTTAGACGTTTGTATTGACCATACATAAATCCAATTTCACGACCTCCAACACCAATATCGCCAGCAGGAACGTCAGTATCTGCTCCAATATGTTTTGAAAGCTCAGTCATGAAGCTTTGGCAAAAACGCATAATTTCGTTATCTGATTTGCCTTTAGGGTCAAAGTCAGATCCACCTTTACCGCCACCCATAGGAAGACCAGTAAGGCTATTTTTAAAGCATTGCTCAAAACCTAAGAACTTTATAACAGAAGCGCAAACAGATGGGTGAAAACGAAGTCCGCCTTTGTATGGACCTATTGCAGAGTTGAATTGTACTCTAAAGCCACGGTTTACTTGAACATTACCATTATCGTCCTGCCAAGAAACTCTAAATTGAATAAAGCGCTCAGGCTCGACTATTCTGTCGATTACCCCTGTTTTAATAATGTCAGGATTAACAGCTACAACTGGCTCAAATGATTCCAAAACCTCTTTTACAGCTTGTAAAAATTCATTTTCTCCTGCATTTCGTTTTTCAACAGTGTTATATACCTGTTGAAGGTATTCATTTTTAAATCCCATAATATTGCCTCCTTATTAGTTATAATATTCTTTCCTTATGTTATTATTATATACAGAGCAGTATCAAATTGCAAGTAGTTTTAGAATATTCTGCATTATGCAGTGAAAAAACTAATAATAGCGGCGATATTTTAGTAAAATTTGCAAGTTATCCAATTTATTTAGTCATATTCACAACTTTTTTTCAACTAATGCTTTAGGAATTTTTTGATTAAATATATTATGTAATGATTCAACCAATTGCCCTCACTATTGCCCATAGTAAAAAAAGAATAAATCCTAAGATAAAAGTTGATGCAGATAATTTAAATATAGTTTTACTAAATGACTTTTTCTTATTAAAATAAGCAATTAGCAAAAGCAAAAAACTAAAGTAAAAAGTAATAACAGGATATAGGTAACTCATAATTGTGACCATCCCTTTCGTACTAATTGAGAGTTATGAGTGGTTTGGCTATGATAAACCACTCATAACTCTTGTTTGAAAAATTCATTTTTCAAAATTCTCCCTATCTTTGTTTTGCATACTACACCATACATACGAAATAACGCTTTGCATGGTTTTTTTAGAACATACATTTATAATACATATAATTAAATCCTGCAAAATAACTATTCCGATAACAGGATAAATAAACAATGCAAAAATAGGGTTTAGATTAATAGCTGACCTTAAATCGAGTTCTAATAATGAAGAAAGTGCTCTCGTTGCACCACAGCTAATACATTGAATATTAAAATATTGTTTATAAAAACAAGGTATACCTAAACCACGTTTGCATAATATTAAGTAAAACCAAGTAATTAAAATTATTGCTATATATATAGCAACACGCCATACAAGTTTTTTTCCCTGTTTTGTCATATATTTGAGCATTCCTTTCGGGTAATTTTGAATAATTGTCATAAATGTTTAAAATAGATATTGTGTGTTTATCAAAAATAGTATAATATTATAATATATAACTATCTATAATTTGTAAAGGAGATTATAATTATGAGCGATAATCAAAATAATGGTCCAGACATGGGTGGTAATAATAATTCCCAGCCTAATAATGAACAACAATATACAAATCAACAAAACCAACAGCAGTATCAGCAAAATCAACAACAATATCAGCAACCACCTTTCCAAAATAACCAACAACAATATCAACAACAATATCAGCAGCCATTTAATGGGCAAGTTCCGCCTCCAATATACGGTCAAAAAAGCAAGGTAGCAGCAGGTATACTTGGTATTATGCTGGGCTATCTTGGTGTACATAACTTTTATTTAGGATTTACAGGCAAGGCAGTTGCACAACTTTTAATTACTGTTTTAACTTGTGGAGCTGGTGGTGTAATTTCTGGCATATGGGGACTTATTGAAGGAATAATGATTCTTACAGGCAGTATTGCATATGATGCAAACGGTGTGCCATTAGGTCAATAAAAGGAGATATTTATGAGCGAATTTGAAAACCAATCACCTGAAGTGAATAATAAGCCTGAGCAACCTATAGTGCAGGACAATCAACAACAAAACAATCAACAGCAATATCAGCAACAATTTAATAACCAATACCAACAACCGTTTCAGCCACAGTACCAACAACCAATTAATATATATGAGCAAAAAGATCCAAAAAAAGGTTTGGCAATTGCGTCATTGATTCTTGGTATAATTTCTATTGTTTTGTCATGCATTATTTATATTGCTTTTCCTTGTGGCGTGATTGCAATTATACTTGGTGCAATGAGCACAAAGTCAACCGCAAAAGGCATGGCTATTACAGGTATTGTTCTTGGGTCAATTGGCGTATTTATGTCAATTATCTTTATTGCAATTGTATTATTCGGATATAGGTTTTTTGAAAATATTGTATATTATTATAATACTTATTAGTAAATCTATAAAATAATTCAGATTAAATGGTTTCAATATTTAGCATAAATTAACGTTGTAATAACTATAATTATATGGTAAATGTGTTGACTAATTTTTAGTATCGTGTTATTATTTATTCATGGATTATACAAAAAAAATTAAAGAATTATGTATGTTTATTTTAGCTTTATTACTTACTATGGGAGTTCTTCATTATTCTGGAATTGGCTGTCCTGTTCTATTTATAACAGGCTTTCCTTGTCCTGGCTGTGGAATGACAAGGGCTTTTATTGCACTATTGGATTTTGATATAATCACATCAATTCATTATCATCCACTATGCATTATTGTAATCATTATGTTTTGTTGCTATATACTAAATGAATTCAAAATAATTGCAATATCAAAAAGAGTGAAAAATATTTCCTTAGTGTCAATTTTAGCCATGTTCATATTTGTATATATTATTAGAATGATAGTGATGTTTCCCAATACATCTCCTATGTTATATAATAATGATGCAATTATAAATAAAATTTATTTATTTTTAGGAGGACAATTATGTTAAAGCAAAGAACTTTATTAGGCTATATTGGCTTAACAATTATTACTTTAGGTATCTATCCATTTTATTATTGGTGCGTTATGACTGATTCTATTAATAAAATTTGTGCTGGAGATGGTCGTGACACTAACTCAGGATTAGTATTAGTATTATGTTTATTCACTTTCGGCATATATCCAATGATATGGTTATATATTCAAGGTGACAGAATGAAATCACAAGGCGACGTTATGGGCGTTCCAATTGCTGATACAGGATTAACATATCTTTTATGGCATCTTCTAGGTGCTTTCCTATGTGGAATCGGACCATTTGTTGCAATACATAAATTCTTAAAGAATTATAATAGTCTTGTTGTAATTTATAATAATAAGCTAATTAACAATGCTCACTAATTAAACATAACAACACTCTAAAATACAAATTCACTTGAAATTTTTCAAGTGAATTTTTTTTACCATGTTTATTCTACTCCGTTATATAAATCTCCATTTGGTCTTTTGCATTCTTGATGCATTCTTCATAACTTTTTTCGCCTTTATAATAGGGCTCCATGATTTCATAGAACTTTTTCTCCCATGGGTTTCTAAAATATGCCCCTGTTATACTTTCTACCATTTTCATGTAATCATCACAATACTCTTGTGATAAAGCTTTTAATGGTATTACATTTTGACTATCATCTATATGAACTAATCCACCCTTTGTGTATTTACTAAATAAGTTCTTAACACTGGAATATCTAATTGGGATATTAAAGCAGATGTTTTTTTCTACTATTTCAGGTGAGATCATTAGTTTAATAAAGTTATAAGCATTTTGTTTGTTTGAACTATTACTTCTTACTGCAACACTATCCACTATTTTTGATTGAACTCCACCTTTTAAATCGCGAATTATTAGTGGAAAAGGCTTGTCGAGTGAAGATAGAAGCATTGAATCAGCAAAAAAAGAATCAAAGCCTAACCACCCAGCATGATATGCAAATATTATTTTCTTTTCCTTTAATAAATTAGAATCCTTATCTTCAATTGTATCAATTTTTTCCTGTGGATATATTGCTTTATAATACTCTGATGCTTTTTTGAATTCAGGTGTATCAATATTTACTTTTTTAATCTAACATTTTTATTCCCATATAGCTATGATAATTATATAGAGTCATCGAGTTTCTAAAAAGTCTAATTGAGGCAGATGTATTTTTATTAGCATTTAAGTATTTTACAATCTCAGCCATTAAATCAAAATAATTTTTACAATTGGATATATTAAATCCAGTTTCTTTTACTATACTTTCTGTTGAAAGCATAGTGGGTATTGAATAACCAACAGGTAATACATATCGCTTGTCTTTATATACTCCAGCATCTAAAACTGTTTTGTTGTAATCTTCTATATGAAAATCTGTGTCTTTATCAAAAAAT
>DAMDCT010000025.1:0-6394 GCA_032091455.1 Oscillospiraceae bacterium
AATAGCTCAATTGCACCCATACCTGCCGCATTGCCGATAGTTTCAATTTTTTGGAGTAGCTCTATAGGCAACAAACCAATCTCACAAGCACTAGTCCTGTCAATATATGAGCCGAATCCACCTGCTAATTTAACATTATCAACACCATCACATGTAATGCCCTTAGCATGAATAAGTGTCTTAATTCCTGCCGCAATTGCAGCTTTTGCAAGTTGCACTTCACGAATATCTTTTTGAGTTAGTGAAATACCACTATTAACATCTATTATAAATTCGGGTTCATTATGCTCTTTGTAACGGTACATTAGAGAATCACTAATGCATTCATCATCAATTCTGCCTGTTTCATCAATAATACCAAGCTTTACAAGACAAGCAATAGCATCAATTAAGCCTGACCCACATAGACCAATAGCAGGCTTATTTCCTATGGTTGTAAATTGTAAATCTCCATTTTCAATTGTTACCTTGTTTATTGCCCCATCTACACCACCAACACCATGTTTTATGTGTGCACCCTCAAATGCAGGACCGGCAGCAGTTGCACAACAGATAAACCCATCTTTATCGCCAATAGCCATTTCGCCATTTGTTCCAATATCGATAAAGATACAAGTTTTTTCACTAGTATATGCACCTGAGGACAACACACCGGCAGTTATATCGCCACCAACGTATCCAGCAACGCAGTCAGCAAGATATACATTAGCAGTTTTTGCTACAGTTAGCCCTAAATCGAACGCAGGTATATCAAAACCAAATAGGGAAGTAGGTGTGAATGGAGCAACAGCAATTTTATTTGGATTATATGCTGCTAATAAGTGAAGCATAACAGTATTACCTGCAATTACTACATCGATAATATCACTAGTGTTAAATCTTTTTTTATCGCAGAATTCATCTATAAATCTATTAAGTTCATTAATAATTGTTGTTTGTAAAAGAGCTAATCCGTTTTCGTCCTCAATGCAACTATTTATTCTTGAAATAACATCTGCACCAAATGCACGTTGTTCATTCAATCCACTAGCAGTATATATTCTCTTACCGTTTTTTAAGTCGTAAAAATAACAAGCAACAGTTGTTGTTCCAATATCCACAGCCATTCCTATTGCCCTATCTATATTTGTATTAACACGAGGAGATAAATCATAACTCGATGCAAACCCCTCTGCTTGAACTCCAAAACTGTCACTTTCAATTAATCTTACTTCACAATCACCAGTAGGGACAGTAAGGCATGCAAGACGAATATTATTATTAATTTCACTTATACTTAATAGTTTGCGTTCGTTAGCTGTAACTTCATTTACGTTTCCAGTGACAATAACTTTGCATTTGCCACATTTACCGTTTGCATTGCATGGCGCATCAATATAGATGTTATTATCCTGTAAAAGCTTTAGTATGCTTTGATTAGTATTTGATGTAAGGTTTATCTTTTTGTCCGTTTTAATTACACTAACATTCATTTTTATTCTCCATTTCAATATATGCTGAATTTAAATATTATTTATATTATATTTATTATCATAACACAATTGGTACCTAGTAAAAGGTATTATCTTACGAATTATTGTTTTTTCTTGTGCATATTTTATTTTATGTTGAAATGTTACATATCAACGTGTATTCTAATAAATATAATATTAAAAAGGAAGTACAGTATGCGATTAAAAATAATTGGTTGTAAGGTTTTGACCAGAGAAATAAGCTATCTTGCTGCTACAAGTAAGAATTATATTGATATGACATGGCTAAAACAAGGGTATCATAATGAGCCAGCAAAACTAAAAGAGATATTGCAAACTACAATCAATGATATAGAGATTGGGAATGACCCATGCACATGTAATCAAGAAGCAGGTGATTTTGATGCAATTTTACTCTGCTATGGGTTATGCTCAAATGGGGTATGTGGGATTAAGTCAACTAAATATCCAATTGTCATACCTCGAGCTCATGATTGCATTACACTTCTTTTAGGTGATAAAAAACGCTACCAAAATTTGTTTGATGAAAAGTCAGGCGGAATTTATTGGTACAGCATTGGCTGGTTGGAAAACAATCTAATGCCTTGTAAAGAACGTGAAGAGCATACATTAAACCTTTATGCAGAGCTTTACGGTGAAGAAAACGCCCAGTATCTTTTGGACATGGAAAGTGGATGGTTAAACGAATATAAAGCGGCTGCATTTATTGAGCATGATGAGATACAGAGTGATGTGCACAAACAAAAGACAAAAGAAAGTGCAAAGTATTATGGCTGGGATTACTATGAATACAAAGGTGACCTTACGTTACTTCGTGACTTAGTTGAAGGCAATTGGGATGATGAACGTTTTTTAGTTGTACCTCCAAATAAAACAATAATACAAAGTTTTGATGATAGCATTATAAAAATAGATGATTAGGGGCGAACAATATGCCATTTAATATGGTAACACCCCGTAGGGAACGGTCATGACCGTTCCTTTTTTGCTTTATAAGAATAATTGTACGATTATAATCAAAATATGTTGAAATAAATAGGCAAAAGGGATATAATGGGAGAAGAGAAAGGCAATATATAAAGCTAATAATGTAGTTGGTATATAGACTATGAATATAATATGCAATAGTAATTGGAGAATAAGAGGTGAAAGATGTTGACTAACATTTTAACAGATTGGTTAACTGAAAATGACAATCCTGCTGTAAAATATCGTACGCTAACTGAGATTTTAGATAAGCAAGCAGATAAACTAGAAGTCAAAGAGTGGATTTTTAATAAGCTACCAGAAAATTGGTATGAAACCAATGGGCTTTGGTATCGAACTTGATACAATGTTTGATTGTAACTGTGGTGATTTTATGTTACTAACAGCACTTATTAAACTCGGTTTTACAGATAATGAAGTTATATTAAGGATAATTGATAATATAAATAAACACCTACTTCCCGATGGCGGATTTTTATGTTTGCATAGAGTGGATAAATTAAAATATATTCCTAAAAGCTGTTATAAAGCTAATTTACACGCACTTATGTTTTTAGCTGAATGTCATAAATGTGAAATTAAAACAAATTTTCAGCAGTCGCTAATTGAATACTTCTTCAATCGAAATCTATTTTATAAAAGCACAGATAACTCTACTTTAGTTCTTAATTGCCGTGAAGGCTGGCGAACAATAGATACGTTTTATCCTTTTGAGGTTATGCGTGTTGGCATTCAAAATGTTGTAGAAGCTTTTTGTGCTTTAGGTTATGGAAATGATGTCCGACTAAATGAAGCTTGGGATATTTTAAATTCTTACAAAGATAACGAAGGTAAAATAAATTTAGCAGGAACACTTACAAAGTCGTATTTACCAAAAGAAAAGGTTGGAAAGCCAAGTAAGTGGGTAACTTTACATGCGTTGCTTGCTGAAAAGCAACGCACAAAATGAGTGAGCAAAATCTATAATCAAAACAACTACCTACCATGCATATAATTGTCATCTATATAGTCAACACTTACACCTAAATGGGGGACGACCATAGTGCATTAAATTGTATTAAATGATTCCAAACATATAAAAACCTATTGTATTTATTGCAAAATTAGCGAAGATATGAACCATCCACGATGTGTAAATATTTTCGTTTTTATCATTTAACCAGTTAAATAAAAGCGCTGAAATAAATAACCCAAATATTAGGAAAACAAGCATTATAAAATTAAACCATGATGACATAATTGCAACGTGATACAAAGCAAATAAAAGTGCACTGAAAATATATGCGTAAGATTTTTTAGTAGTTTTTCTAAGAGATAAAAAAGTGAAACCTCTGAAAAAGAATTCTTCAAGTAAAGAATTGCAAAGTGAAATGTAAAGTGAAACGAAAATGAAGTTGTTTTTAGTTACATTTAGACTTGTAGAAAGATTTGCTGAAATTAAATAAAGATCAATAAATGATTTCAATATAAAAAACATTGATATTAAAAATATGTATACGCCAACACCTAGAAACAGAGATAGTATTAATTGGCGTTTTGATTTAACTAGAAAATAAGTCTTAAACGAAATATTTTTATCAAGCCCACAGTATATAAGTGGCACAACTAAGAAAATAACTATTTTACATATTGATTTAAAAGTATAAGAGGGTATTAAATAAATTTCAATTATAGACGTTAATATACAGCATAAAATTGAAATTATTATTACAAAAATAGTAGTGTGATTTAATTTTTTTATTCCTATAATTATGATCAATCCCTTCGGGTAAACTCTTGTTTAATAAATTAATTTTTTAAAACCTCTCCTACATTAAAGGGGAGAAAAGGTTTAGGCATATTTGTACAAATTTAATAAACCAATTTGAATTATTACAGTCTTCAATTGTAACTTGCTGAGATATTTTAAGTGTTTCAATATGGTCTTCACGAACTGATTTAATCGATGAGTTTTTGTATAATAGTACACTACATTCAAAATGCAGATAAAAACTCCTAAAGTCAAAGTTTTGTGTGCCAACGATTGCAATTTCATCGTCTGCTACAATTGTTTTTGCGTGAATAAACCCTCCGGTATATTCATAAATCTCAACACCTGCTTGAATTAACTGTTTATAATTATAGCGTGTAACTAAATGAACATACCACTTATCAGCGATATGGGGAGTAATAATTGTAACTTTAACTCCACTATGTGCAGCATTGCATAATGCTGTTAACATTTCGTTATCAAGTATTAAATATGGAGTGGTGATGCTAACATAATTATTTGCACGTGTTATCATGTTAATATAAGCCATTTCGCCAATTAAATGATTATCGAGTGGCCCATCACCAAACGGCATTACGTAACCGTCGTTTTCAAATGTTTCAGTCGGTAAATATTCGCCATATTTTATATCATGCACTTCGTAGTATTGCCACATTTGCAAAAACATAACAGTAAGGTTCCATACTGCATCACCTTTAAGCATTATAGATGAATCCTTCCAGTGCCCAAATTTAACAAAAGCATTTATGTATTCGTCAGCAAGATTATTTCCGCCTGTAAAACCGACATTTCCGTCAATGACTGTAATTTTTCTATGATCACGATAGTTCATAAATACATCAATAGAAGGTTTGAAAACATTAAATGCGTGCACTTCAATTCCAAGACTGCTTAACTTCTTGTGATATTTAGTAGGAAGAGTTTGAATACAGCCTAAATCGTCATAAATAATTTTAACTTCAACACCCTCTTTAACCTTTTGTGTCATTATATCAAGAATTTCATCCCACATCTTTCCTTCTTGAATAATGAAATATTCCATAAAAATAAATTTCTTGGCTTTCTTAAGTTCCTCACAAAGCCTTGTGAAAAATTCTTCACCAGGAGAAAGATATTCTGTTTGAGTTCCATTATATATAGGAAAAAGTGAAGTGTTTTTAATGTATGAAACCTGATTAGCAAAGGATTTATCATTCATTTCAAGTTCAGATGTAATATCTTCATCCTGTACAGCAAGAACAGAAGTTGAATTATAGACTAGGTCTATACGTTTTCTTTTTTTCTTTGAAATTTTTCCTCTTCCGGCTAGATAATAAAAAAGCCAGCCTAAAATAGGGAAAAGTGCAACAGGAACAATCCAAGCTAGTTTATAGATTGGGTTATCTTTTTTCGAAATGACAAAAAGTATAGTAGCAATGCTTAATAAAGTGAATATGGCATACATATATATTCCATATTTTGATAAATATATAATTGCTATTATAAGAACAATTACTTGAGCTAGGATACTTATTCCAAAAATGAATAATCTGCTTGTTAAGAAATTTAAAATTTTCTTCATTTAGTTTTGCTACCTCCAATGTATACAATATTATTGACTATGGTTAAATGCCTATATATGTAGAGGTCGGATTAATTCCGACCCTTAAAAAAACAATTTTTAATTACTGATATGGGTAGATTGATAAGATATATTGCTTACATTTTACCATAATTAAACGATAATAACAAACTATTTGTGATTATCATCTACAAATTTTTTTGCCAAATATACATTTTCATCAATGACAGATGTAACAGGATTAACACTTTGTGAATTGCTTTCTTGCTTTGAAGTTAATGTAAGAGTTTGATAAACTGGGTCGATTTTTTTTTCTGCATCAATTTTTGCTTTATTACCATGAAGAATTTTTTTATTCATATTAATACTTCCTTTCAATATTATTATAACTTTTTATATTATATTTAGCAGTTGAAATTAAAAATTGCTAAAATATTTCACACTTTATTTTAAGTATTATGATATATATACAAAAAATAATTAGCACATGGTTTTTTCATAGAATAACTAACAAAGCAACACTATTCTGACACAGTTTTGTAATTGACTTAAAGGTAAAGTTTGTGTATAATTATCTAAATG
>DAMDCT010000025.1:6404-25539 GCA_032091455.1 Oscillospiraceae bacterium
TTACTACTAGAAGGAGAATTAAAATAATGATGTTATTTAAAAGCAACCGAAAGATTAATCTTGTCCTGCTTGTTTGCTGGGACATATTATCTGTTTATCTTTCAATTATAGTAGGATTTAAATTAAGATTTGGCTTAGTTGGAGCATTACCAATCCGTTATGAAAGAAATATGATATATTATGTTCTAATTATGATTTTAGTTGCAATAATGTCAAACACAATGCTACGTTGTTACAGCACAATATGGCGATATTTTAGTTATAAGGATTTAATGAGACAAATTGCCTCAACACTATTATGTTCAGTTTTTATCGTTTTAATTGATAATTTTATAGACCTCGAGATGGTGTTTGAATTATTTATACTTATACCGACATTAATGTTGATGTTTATGATAATAGGAAGATGGTCACCAAGAGCATATCAAACATTTACATCACGGTTTAACAATAAAAGCAAACAAGGTGTTTTGATTAACACATTAATTTATGGCGCTGGAGAAGCAGGCAATTACCTTATATCAAATTTAGCTCAAAAAAGCAAAGCAAATGTTCATGTGGTTGGATTTATTGATGATAACAAAAGTTTGCAGGGATTAAAAATAGGACGAGTTCCAGTTATTGGTGGGGAAGATAGTCTTGAGTTTATCATAAAGGATTTAAATGTAAAAGAAGTAATTATTGCAATTCCTACTGCTGAAGCTAATTTTGTTAAAAATATCTATATGCGTTGCAAAAAATGTGGGGTTGTAGTTAAACGATACGGAACACTGTCAGATGTATCAGTTGAGGACTTTAGAAAAGCGCCCATTAAGCAGATTAATTTTGAGGAACTCTTACGACGTGACAGTGTAAACCTTAATATGAACATAGTAAATAAATTTGTAAAGAACAAAGTAGTCCTTGTAACAGGTGGCGTTGGCTCTATTGGTTCAGAGATTT
The DNA here is from genome assembly GCA_032091455.1 of Oscillospiraceae bacterium. Classification (GTDB taxonomy): domain Bacteria; phylum Bacillota; class Clostridia; order Oscillospirales; family Ruminococcaceae; genus Paludihabitans. The sequence goes on from DAMDCT010000025.1 coordinate 7,347, forward strand.
GCAGGCAAGTTTTGAAGTTTGGCGCAGAAAAACTAATAATATTCGACATAAATGAAAACGGCTTGTTTTATATTAAAAATGAGTTGGATCAAGCAGGATATGAAGGTAAATTTGAGGTGTTGCTCGGTTCAATTAGAGATAGAAACAGATTAAGAGAAATTTTTTCAGAGTATGAGCCAAGTATTGTGTTTCATGCGGCTGCGCATAAACACGTTCCTATGATGGAAGGAAATCCAAAAGAATCCATAAAAAACAATGTATTAGGAACAATAAATGTTGCAAATGAAGCAATATTTCACGATGTAAAAAAATTCATATTAATATCAACTGATAAAGCAGTTAATCCTACTAATATAATGGGTGCATCCAAGCGTATTGCTGAAATTGCAATTCAGATTATGAATAGTGCAAGTAATACTGATTTTGCGGCTGTTCGATTTGGTAATGTTCTTGGAAGTAACGGAAGTGTTGTTCCGTTTTTTAATAGTCAAATAGAATCTGGTGGACCGGTTACTGTAACTCATCCAGATATGAAAAGATATTTCATGACCATTCCAGAAGCTGTACAGCTTGTCTTAGAAGCTGGCGCTATGGCAACTGGTGGAGAAATTTTCGTGCTTGATATGGGTGAACCTGTACTTATATATGATCTAGCGTGTGACTTGATTAGAATACATGGATTAGAACCCCATAAGGACATAGAAATTAAATTTACAGGTTTAAGACCTGGAGAAAAGCTTTTTGAAGAAATATCTCTTGCAGATGAGGATACAACGAAAACAGGTAATAATAAAATATTTATTTGCAAGCCAACTGAACATAATTCGCAGGAATTTTCACGTAATGTTAAACGTCTTGAAAGTATTGTTAAAACAACTAATTTAGATGAAATGTTTGGTATAATTAAAGAAATGGTGGTAACATTTAATCATAATAATGAGAATAATAATGATATTAAAAGCGAGGAAAACAATGATTAGTAAAACAGCATTAATTAATGATACTTGCATTATTGGCGAATATTGTGTTGTTGAAGATAACGTTACAATTGGCAAAGGAACAATAATTGGACATCATGTTGTTATTAAAAGGGATACGTTAATTGGTGAAAATGTTCGTATAGATGATTTTGCGTGTATTGGAAAAACGGCTATGAAAGCCGTAAACAGTGCTGTCACCACGGATAGGGAAGTTCCTAACGCTGTCATAGGTAACAATGCAATTATTGGGACAAGCGCTATTGTATATAGAGGTGCAGTAATAGGAGATAGTTGCCTTATTGCTGATCTCGCTTGTGTTCGCGAGGATGTAATCATAGGTGAAAAAACTATAATTGGCAAGGGCGCAACAATTGAAAATCAAACTACAATAGGCAGTATGGTGAAAATCCAAACAAACGCATATATTACTGCCTATTCAACTATAGAAGATAACTGCTTTGTAGCACCTTGCGTTGTCACCTCAAATGATAACTATGCAGGTCGTTCTAAAAAGCGTTTTGATAAATTTAAAGGAATAACAGTTAAAAAAGGCGGGAGGATTGGTGCAGGTGCTACCATTTTGCCAGGCAAAACAATAAAAGAAGATGGATTTGTTGGCGCTGGTAGTGTTGTGACAAAAGATGTCGAAGCTAAAACTGTTGTTACTGGTAATCCGGCAACAAATAAATGTAAAGTCCAAGAAGATCAATTGCTAGAAAATCAGTAGTAATCTTATACTAATGAAATAGAATATACTATTGGATTATTTATATATCTTACCATCACATAATGAAAAATACATGTAATATAGGATTTTGTATAACCACAAAATACTTTGCGGTTATCGTACAGCAAGGGAGTTAATTTTAATGAATAGAATTAGATATGCACTTATTGGATGTGGAAGAATTTCGCCAAATCATATAGCAGCAGCAAAAGAAAATAATGATAAGCTTGAACTAGTCGCTATATGTGATATTGATACTGAAAGATTGGAATTGATTAAAAACGAGTTTAGTCTTGATAGTGTTAAGACTTATACTGATTACAAGCAAATGCTAAAAGAGGTTTCTCCTCAGCTTGTTGCAATAGCTACAAATAGTGGAGATCATGCATTTATTGCACTTGATTGCATTGAAGCTGGTGCAAACATTATCATTGAAAAACCAATTGCGTTATCTCTAGAAGATGCTGATAAAATTATTAGTTCAGCTGAAAAAAAAGGCGTTAAGGTGTGTGCATGCCATCAAAACCGTTTTAATAAATCGATAAAAAAAATACATTCTGCAATTGAGCAAAATAGTTTTGGAAAGCTATTTCATGCAACTGCACACATTCGTTGGAACAGAGGTCAAGAATATTATTCACAAGCTAAATGGCGTGGAAGATGGGACCAAGATGGTGGTGCATTGATGAACCAATGCATTCATAACATTGACCTTTTAAGATGGATGATGGGTGATGAAATTGATGAAGTTTTTGCGTATACTGATAGGTTAGCTCATGATTACATTGAAGCTGAGGACTTAGGTATGGCTTTAATTAAGTTCAAAAATGGCAGTTATGGAATAGTTGAAGGTACAACTAATGTTTATCCAAAAAATCTTGAAGAAACATTATATATTTTCGGTGAAAAGGGAACAGTAAAAGCAGGAGGCAAATCTGTAAATATAATTGAAGAATGGCGTTTTGCAGATGATACAATATCTTCAGCTGAAGTAAAGGCTGAGTTTTCAGAAAATCCACCTAATGTATATGGTTTTGGTCATACACCACTTTATAAAGACGTAATCGACAGTATTAATGAAGATAGACAACCACTTGTTGACGGATATGCAGGCAGACGTGCATTAGAACTAGTTCTTGCAATCTATAAATCAGCGGCTGAAAATAAACCAGTAAAATTGCCGTTAGTTAACACAAAAACGACAGATTTTACAGGTCGTTTTTAATATGAAAACATTATCACGATTTAAAAAAAGTGAATATGCAAAGCACTCTACAATATTAATGACAGGTACTGTGGTTTCTATGGTATTAAAGGCATTAACCACATTTTGGCTTGCAAAGTATTTAGGTTCAGCATTGATTGGTGTTTATACGCTTTATTGTGCGACGTATTCCATTCTTTTAGTTGTAGCAACAGGAAGATACGAACTTGCAATTATGTTGCCAAAGGATGATAATGATGGCTTTTTACTCACAATGCTATCTATGGGATTATCATTTGCTTTTTCAGTAATAGCTATGGTTTCATTTGTACTATATGGGTGGATATTCAAAATAAATCTTGATTGGATTTTGTTTTTACCATTAACACTAGCAATTTTGGGAGTTTATTATTCTGCTAACTATTGGTTAAATAGAAAAAAATGCTATATTAAATTAGCCCTTAATCGTATTATACAAGGTGTTTTATTTTTAGCATTTAGTTTGATGTTCTACTATATTCCATCAACACGACATTTCAGCTTGATATTGGGTTATATTTTTTCCCAAGGAACTGTAATGATAATACTAATTATTTATGTTGTTATGGACTTTAAAAAATACAATTTTAAAGTCAGCTTTATACGTACAAAACAACTTGCAAAGGAATACGTTAACTTTCCTAAGCTGTCAGTTATATCTGGAGTAGTGAATAATCTTTCAGTTAAGCTTCCAGTTTTTTTATTAACCTTTCTTGTAAGTGACGAAATTGTAGGTCAATATGGTATGATGGAAAGCATATTAGCAGCACCTATTGCGATTATTTCTGAAGCAATTAGAGATGTATTCCGTCAAAAAGCAAGTCGTGATTATGCAGATGACCATGAATGCTATTACACTTATAAGACAACATTTAAAATGCTTGCGCTTACCGCAATTATTCCATTCTTGCTTATTATGATTGGTGGGAAACCAATTATAAATACAGCATACAGTAGTTTAAAGTATGATATGGCAGGTAATTTTATTATCTTAATGGCTCCATTTTATTACATTAAATTTGTAGTTAGTCCTTTAACTTTTATGACTTATATTGCTAGTAAGCAAAGTTTTGATTTAAAGTGGCAGTTCATGTTGTGCATATCTTCAGCAGTCGCATTTTTTGTTGGATATTTACTAACGCATAATGTATACATTATGTTGTTATTGTATGGTATAGCCCTTGCAGCTATGTATATGATTAGTTTTTACTACACTAGGAAGCTTGCAAAGGGAGAATATATATGATGAGAACAATAAGAAAGGGGCAAGGGTTAAGTTTGAATAGACATATTACAAGACATAATATACTAGGTTTGGTTTTATGCATAACAATAATGTGCGTAGTAAGTGATTTAGCTCTTTCAGTTAGAACATATTATGATAATGTTGCTTTCGCTTCTTTACTTATTTCTTTTGCATTTTGCATTATAATTGACTTAATAAAGGACAAATCAGCAGTTTTAAAAAGGATTAAAGATTTATTCTATTCTGCTAGATGGTTATATATTGCACTTATAGCTTATTATTTGTGGGATATTATTACAATAATGTACACAAAGAATATTACTCATGCACTTAACAAATTACCATATATGCTTGAATACACAAGTATATTTTTAATTGGGATTTATTATTGTTCTACTAAAAATAGATTACTATCCGTAATGTCGAGTATTGCTCTAACAGGAACAATAGTTTCTATATTAACATATATATATTATTTTTCATCTAGGAATCCTATTTATTATCAGCGTCTAAGTACAGCACGAGATTATAATGTTTACGCCTGTCTTATTTTTATATGCTTTGTTTTTGCAACTGACTTAATAATCAATTACTCAAAATTATCATTTTTGAAAAGGATTATAATATTTACTGTTATTTCTGCAATTAATATACCTACATTTTATTTATCAGGTTCAAGGCGTATGTTTATTATGCTTCCATTCTTTTTTGCATTTGCAGTATTGTATGAAGGTATAAGACTAATCATCTCAAGGAAAAAAGCAATGTCGTTAGTGCCTCGTAATTTAGCATTCTTTGTAATAGCAGTAGTAATATATTTCGGGGCAGTTTCTTGTTTAGGTGTGTTCAGCGAAATTGGATCACAAAAAGAGGCTGACTATAAAGATTATATTAAGCAACAAGAATCAGAGGGAAAAGAAATAATAATTAAGCCACCGTCTTATAAAGAAAAAACAATTAGTAGCGTGCTTGAAACAATTGAAAATAAAACAATGTACAGCAAACGTTCTTTGATATATTCAGTTGCATTTAAAGAACTGAAGGACTATACACCACTTGAATTTATTTTTGGCAAAGGAGCTGCATACGACATTCATATGTTTGATATAACAACTGATGAAGCGCTTTTAAAAGCATACAGCATTAACGAGAAAAATCCACGACCAAGTGGATGGCTTAGTGCCCACAGTTTTGCACTTGCTGATGTATTAAATGGTGGAATAATAAAACTATCATTAGCAATTTTCTTGATTTTTCAAATCGCAAGAAATGTTATTATTGCAATTAAGCAAAAGAAAAGAGCAGGGCTTATTTTAGTAATACCGTTTGCATTGGTTATTTCAAATAATTTCATTTCTGGGGCATATGGCATGCTTAATGATGTATTTTTTCAGACAATGATGCTAATTTTATGTGGTATGCTTCATATTAATAAAAAGGAGCATTTGGATGAATCAAAATAAATCAGTATGTATAATGACAAGTGTTCATCGATATGATGATGTTAGAATATATCACAAGGAAGCAAAAGCGTTAAAACAAGCAGGGTATGATGTAACAATTCTTTGTTCAAATCATGCAGGTGATAATGAAGAATGGTTTGATGAAAATGGTATAAGGTTTATTAAGATTGACATACCAGCAGGAAGATTAAAGCGTATAATTAATGCACCAAAGCTATTTTTAAAAAAAGCAAGGGAACTAAACTGCGATTATTATCATTTTCATGATCCTGAGCTTATTAAAACAGGACTAAAGCTAAGAAAAACAGCCCGGGTTATATATGACAGTCATGAGGACGTTCCTCGTCAAATTTTAACAAAACCATACCTAAAACCATCTGTTGCAAAATTGTCTTCATGCGTATATGAAAAATATGAAACCTATGCAGTAAAACGATTTTATGTTATAATAGCTGCAGAACCAGTAATATTTGACCGAATGATTAAGCATAATAAAAACACTGTACTCGTATGTAATTATCCAAAATTAGATGAGTTCGTTATGTCAGAAGATGACTTTACAAATCGTAAAAATCAAGTTTGCTACATAGGCGGTATTACAAAAATAAGAGGCATTTTCGAAATGATTGATGCCGTTTCCAATACGGATACAAGGCTTATCTTAGCAGGTGAGTTTGAAAATAATGACCTTAAAACACAAGCACAGAATATGCAAGGCTATAAAAATGTAGATTATAAAGGTTTTATTGGCAGAGAAGAGGTAAAAGAAGTATTAGCATCAGTAAAAGCTGGGTTAGTTACGCTTTATCCTATTCCGAAATATTTGACAGCTTTACCTGTAAAGATGTTTGAATATATGATTGCAAAAGTTCCAGTTATATCTTCTGACTTTCCTTATTGGAAGGCAATCGTTGATGATGCTCAATGTGGGCTATGCGTAGACCCAATGAATCCTAAAAAAATTGCTGAGGCAATAAAATATATTATCGATAATCCAGAAATTGCAGAACAAATGGGCGAGAATGGCCGTAAAAAAGTTCTTGAGAAATATAATTGGGATATAGAAAAAGAAAAATTATACGAGCTTTATCTTAAATAGATAAATAGCATTATGAATGGTTTAGATATTAACTATCTAAAAGGCAAACCAGAAAGGCAAGGCTGTAATTATGAATATTATGATTATTAACCATTATGCAGGTAGCGATAAATATGGTATGGAATTTAGACCATTATATATGGGCCGTGAGCTTGTAAAGCAAGGTCACAACGTAACAGTTCTTGCTTCAGATTGTTCGCATCTTAGAGTGAAAAACCCTGTTATTGAAAAAAGTTTTACTGAGGAAATTATTGAAGGAGTAAAATATGTTTTTGTTAAAACAGTAAAATACAAAAGGAATGATATTAAACGATTACTTAATGTCATGAGCTTTTTAAAGCAAGTCAAGAGCAATAGCAAAAACTTATATGAAAAATATACACCAGATGTAATTGTGGCTTCTTCGACTTATCCATATGATGTTAAGGCGGCAAAAGAAATTGCTAAGTTTAATAAGAATATAAAAACATGCTATGAGATTCATGATATTTGGCCTTTATCGTTAATTGAGATATATAAGTTAAACCCAAATAATCCAGCAGTTAAGCATATACAACGTGCAGAATTATATGCTTATGAAAATGTAGATTCAGTAATATCTATACTTCCGCATGTAAATAAGCATATTGAAGAACTTGGATTTGACAATATTAACTATACATATATTCCAAATGGAGTTATAATTGATGAAAGTGCACACATAGCTCCTCCAATAGAAATTGTAGAAAAAATTAATGAGTTAAAGCAAGATGATAAGTTTATTGTTATGTATCTTGGCGGTTTTTCAAAAGCAAATGCACTTGATGACTTAATTGAAAGTTCAAACTATTTAGATAAGAATATCCATATTGTAATGGTTGGTGGCGGACCTTTAAAAGACGAATATATAAATATGCTAAAAGAAAAAAATATAACTAACATTTCTATTGTAACTTCCGTGCTAAAAACTCAAGTTAATCAGACTTTAAAACTTGCAGATGCACTATATATCGGGGCGAAAAAAACACCGCTTTATAAGTATGGTGTTGGTATGAATAAGATTTTCGATTATATGTTGGCAAAACGTCCAATAATATACGGCATAGAAGCCTCAAATGATATGATAGCTGATGCAAACTGTGGTATTTCTATTATTCCAGAAGATTCAAAAGAAATTGCAAATGCAGCGAAAAAACTATCCGATATGAGCAGTGAAGAGTTAAATGTACTTGGTGCAAATGGCTATCAATATGTAGTGGAAAACCATGATTATAAGAAGTTAGCAGAAAAGTTTGTTAAAGCTTTGCAATAGCAAATAGGAATATAGGGGGAAAGTAGTTACATGCCAATTACTGAATTTAGCAAACTGCCAGCGAAAATGCAAACAGATGCTGTAAGGTGTTATTATGATATTTTAAAAACAAAAGGCAAGAGCCTTATTATAAAAAGATGTTTAGATTTTTCAATATGTGGACTTTTAGTAATCATTGCATCTCCATTTTTGTTAATTTTTTCAATCCTTATAAAATTAACATCTAAAGGTCCAATTCTTTTTAAACAAGAGAGAGTAGGCAAGGATCTAAAAATATTTAAGATTTTCAAATTTAGAACAATGGTTAAAGATGCAGATAAAAAAGGCATTCAACTTACGACTGGAAATGACCAAAGAATAACAGGGTTTGGTAAGTTTTTAAGAGCAATTAATATGGACGAAATGCCACAGCTATTTAATGTTTTGAAAGGCGATATGTCAATTATCGGAACACGACCAGAGGTTCAAAGGTATGTTGATGTTTATACAGATAAAATGTATGCAACTTTATTACTTTCACCTGGTATGTTAAGCTTAGCAAGCGTTAAATATAAAAATGAAAACGATATGCTTGTTGGTGCAAAAGACCCTCAGCAGGTATATATACAGCAAATATTGCCTGATAAAATGAAATACAACTTAGAATATATTGAAAAATTAAGTGTGAAAGAGGATTTTAAGTTAATAGGCAAATCAATTGCTTGTATGTTTAAATAGAAATATTACATTATCATTTATAAATACTATATTGAGGCGGCAGAGATTTCTACTAGTTCTCATATATTAAATGGAAAAGAGAATAACAAATGAAATTTATTGATTTAGAAAAACAATATCAAAGGATAAAACCACAATTTGATAAAAGCTTAGCAGAACTTTTTGTAAGACAAGATTTTATTTTAGGTAAGGATGTTGATATACTTGAAAAACGTCTTGCAGAATATGTCGGAGTAAAGCACTGTATAACTTGCTCAAACGGGACTGATGCGCTGTCTATGCCATTAATGCTTTTAAAAATAGGAAAAGGTGATGCAGTATTTACAACTACCTTTACATTTTTCTCCACAGCAGAGGTTGTATCTCAACGTGGTGCAACTCCTGTTTTAGTTGATTGTGATAAAGACACATTTAACATTGATGTAGATAAATTAGAAGAAGCAATTAAAGCAGTTATAGAAGAGGGAAGATTAACTCCTAGAATGATTATTCCTGTTGATTTATTTGGACTTTGCGCAGACCATGATCGAATTAAGGCACTTGCAGATAAATACAAGCTATATATTATGGAAGATGGCGCCCAAGGATTTGGTGCAACTTATCATGGTAAGCAGGCTTGTTCATTTGGCGATTTCTGTACAACCTCATTTTTTCCAGCAAAACCGCTAGGATGCTATGGCGATGGTGGTGCTATATTTACTGATGATGATGATTGGGCAAATCAATTACGTTCTGTAAGAGTACATGGTAAGGGCAAAACTAAATATGAAAACAATACACTTGGATTAAATGCAAGACTTGATACAATGCAAGCGGCTGCACTAAACTGCAAACTAGACATTTTTGATGATGAAATTGTTGCACGTAATAAGGTTGCTGATTTGTATAACAAGCTTATATGTGATGAAATAAAAAAACCATACATACCAACTGGATTGACAAGTGTGTATGCTCAATATACGGTTATTTTACCAGCTGGAGTAGACCGAGAGGCTGTCATGTCAGAATTAAAAGAAAACGGGATACCAACTATGGTATACTATGAGCGACCAATGCATTTACAAAAAGCATTAAATTATTTAGGATATAAAGAGGGCGACTTTCCAATAGCTGAATCTGTTTCAAATCGTGCATTGTCATTGCCTATGCATCCTTATTTAACAGAAGAGGAAGTTAGACATGTAAGTAAAACTTTAAATGCTGTAACTAAATTGTAATATTGGTTCACAAAAAATTATTTGTTATTATTGGTGAAATATATTATAATAGATTAGGTTGGAACAATAGACAAATAATTGTATAAAGTTAAACCAATAATTTCAATAAATGTGTTAATATTTTAAATTATAAGTACTCATTCTCTCAATTGGCAGTCAATGAGATACAATTAAATATTTTTGCCAAGGGATGGAATAAATGAATAAAAAGATTACAAGGAAAACAAAAAAAACCAAAGCACCACTATATATATTATTAGTAATGATATTTATTGTTATTGGTATTATTGCTACTATATTTTCATTTTTCGTTATTGACGATGTGAACAAAGGACAAATGAGTAAGATTAGTTCGAATTCATCGGTAAAGGATACGGCTAGTAAAGATAAATCAAGTGAAGCGTCATCTCAAGCAGTAAGTGAGGCTCCTAGTCAAACAGCATCAAGTGTACCGACAAAAGAAAGTCCAACAGTAGTGGTAGAATCTGAAGCTGTAGATAAATCTTATTTTGATGATGCAATTTTCATTGGTGACTCCATTTCTAAAGGTCTTAAACTATATGGAGTATTACCAGCTACAAATGTAATTGCAGACCAAAATGTTGGTTTAGACCAAATTGCTAATGATAAACCAGTATATATGTCTGTAAGTGGTCAAAAGAAAACATTATTTGCTGCGTTACAGGAAATGAAAGTTAAACCTAAAAAAATATACGTGCTATTAGGATCTAATGGCTTGCCAGGTTATGACAATGATACACATATTAAGTTTTATGAAAAAGTATTAGATAGATTAATCAAAAGTTATCCTAACGTAACATTTTATATTCAGTCTGTAACACCAATTACTAAGCAAGCTGAAGCTGATTATAAAAGAAGAGGTAAAGATTTTACTAATGATAAGATTAATAAGTTTAATGCAATGGTATTGAAACTTGCTGAAAATAAAGGAGTTAATTTTATTAACGTAAAAGATTCATTGATTGATAAGAATGGTTATCTTTCTAGTGATTTTAGTGCCGCTGATGGTGTTCACTTTAAAAAGAGTGGACATGAAGCAATGTATCAGTATTATAAGACGCATGCAATCAAAGACTAAAGAAGTTTCATGATAACAAAAAGGAGAATAACTATGAAAAAGTTTATTACATTGGCATTGTCAGTTGCAATGATATTTTCAATTACAGCTTGTGGTAAGCAGGCAAAAAACCCTAATGTAAGCAATATAATGTCAACAATTAGAAGTGATATTGAATTTCCTGATATGGGCGAAATAAAGAAAGAAGCATTAAATCAAAATTATGATTTTAAACCTGAACAAATTGAGCAAATCGAACAGTCAGCTTGTATTATTGCTGGTAGCGGTATAACTACTGAAGAGGTTTTAATCTTAAAGATGAAAGATAAGACAGATATGGATGCTATTCGTAAAGTTATGGAAACAAGATTGAAAAATCAAACTGAATTGTTTAAATCATATGCCCCTGATGAAGTGTTAAAGCTTAATAGTGCAGTAATCGAAGTTAAAGGAAATTATGCGTTTTTTGCAATAACAAATACGAAGGACAGCTCAAAGGCAAAAAAGATATTTACTGACGCAGTCTAATGCGGACTGAATATTTTATATAGTAGTATTGTGTAAACTTTAACGCAAGCATTCTTTAGCGATAATGCTTGCGTTTTGCAAAATAAATTAATCAAATCGCTGAAGAAATGGTGGACAATAATGGTAGTAGAATCAATATCAATTATTATAATTTTTGCCGTTATGGTTTTCTTATTTTTACGTGCTGGGAAAAAAACTTATGCTATAGCAACACTACCACTTATTGTTGTACCATTATTTGAAGTTATTTCAGTTATTTTAAGTGAGATTATTGGCAGGGTTGTAAGCACAGATATTAAATCACTTATTGTAATAGTTGGACTTGCAATTAGCGTTGTGTTCATAGGTCTTTTATCAAACACATTAAAAGCAAAAAAGTCAAAGGTAGTATATATGGCGCTTTGTGGAGGATTTACAACAGTTCTAACAATAATATTTTTGTATAATAACTATATTATTTAGAGTGGAACTATATTAATTTAACATATGAATATAATTGTGTATTTGGCATATATGTCATAACAAAAGGAGATTTATAATGATAACTAAAATTTCAAAGTCGAAAAAAGGAGCGTTACTTTACCTTGTATTAGCCGTGCTTGTGGGTTTGTATCTGTTCTTTGCAGCGCCAAATCTAAATCCACTTTATGCAGAGGGAGCTTTTTTCTGGCTAGTATTAATAACTGTATTTTCCTTAATAGGAAGTTTCTCAACATTTAAAGTGGGGAATTTTATTGATGAAAATGGAAAACCTTCATTCAAATTTGATAAGGGTGCAAAGCCAAGAAAATGGATTATTATTGTTCTTGCCTCACTTTGGGGAATTTTAATTATCGTTAATATAATTTTTACTCCACTTTTATTTTGGGGAAGTTATAAAAATCAAATGGGTGAGCCTGTTACAAAAGAATTTACTGCAGATGTTCAATCAATTGATCTAAATCAAATTCCAATAGTGGACAAGGAACTTGCAAAAACTCTTGCTGATAAGAAGCTTGGTGAAAAACCATCTCTTGGTAGCCAAGTTACATTAGGCGAGCCAACAATACAAAATGTAAATAACAAGTTAGTATGGGTTGTTCCATTACAGCACTCAGGATTTTTTAAATGGATTGCAAATATGGATGGTGCTGCAGGATATATAAAGGTATCTGCAACTAATTTAAAAGATATTGAATATGTAGATAAATATAAAATTAAAATTCAACCAGATTCATATTTTATGGATGATCTTGTTCGTACAGTACGTTTTGGTTCTGGTCTATTTAATGGTATAACGGACTATTCATTTGAGTTAAATGATGAGGGTAAGCCATTCTGGGTAGTCACAACATTTAAAAATACCTGTGGGTTTAACCTTCCAGAGGCAAATGGTGTTATTATTGTTGATGCGCAGTCAGGTGATTCACAAAAGTATACTACTGATAATATTCCAAAATGGGTAGATAGAGTTCAACCAGAAGACTTTATTGTTAATCAAATTAATAATAAGGGTAAGTATGTTCATGGAATAATTAACTTTTCAAATAAAGACAAGTATAAAACTTCACAGGGTACTAACATTGTATATAACAATGGACGTTGTTACTTATTTACTGGTATAACAAGTGTTGGTGTTGATGAAAGTGCAACTGGATTTATGATGGTTGATATGGTAACAAAAGAGCCTATTTTATATCGTATGAGTGGTGCAACAGAGCTATCTGCTATGGACTCTGCGCAAGGCAAGGTACAAGATTTAGGCTATAGAGCAACTATGCCAATTATTTTAAATGTGTTTGATGAGCCAACTTATTTTATGACGTTAAAAGACTCTGCAAGATTAATCAAAAAATATGCATTTGTATCTGTAAAAGACTATAGTATTGTTGGTCAAGGTGATACTATGAGTGAAGCTAAGGCTGATTATGCAAAGGCAATTAACGCTATTAGCGATAAGGGTAACTTTAAGCCAAGCGAGGAAAAGACAACACTTACTGCCGTTGGTACAGTTGATAGAATTAATTTCACTATAAAAGGTGATGAAACAATTTACAGCTTTACTATTGTTGAAAAACCAGGCGTAATTTTCAGAGCAAATCTATCATTAAGTGCAAAGCTACCTCTTACAGTTAAAGGCGACTCTATTCAAATTAAATACAATATATTAGATGACAAGTTGATGGATGTCTTAGAATTTAACAATACATCATTATAAGATATTATACCAAAATGGCGCCTTAGGGCGTCATTTTCGATATATTCTAATGGTAATAAGTAATTAGTATTACATAATTTATATAAAGGCGGATTACATAATGAAGAATACAGCACTACTAATTGTAGATATGCAAAATGACTTAGTAAAAGCACAACCTTATGATATTGATAAAGTTATAGGCAATATAAAGATATTAGTTTCTACATGTAGAGAAAATAATATAAAAGTAATCTATATACAACACAATGGTGAGACTGGCGATGACTTACATCCCAATACAGATGGATGGAATATTTACAATGAAATTGGTCCGAATGTTGATGAAAAGGTGATAACAAAGAATTATAATTCTGCTTTTAAAGATACTGGACTAAAAGAATATTTAACTAGTAAACAAATAAATCAACTAATTATTACAGGCATGCAAACAGACTATTGCTTTGATACCACTTGTAAAATAGCTTTTGAATATGGATACAAGGTTATTATTCCTGAAAAAACAAATACAACATTTGATAATGGTAATTTGTCAGCAAAAGAATTATATGAACATTATAACTATAATATATTTGATGATAGATTTGGTACGGTAGAAAGCATGGAGAAAACTATAGAAAGAATAAGAAAATAGAAAAAAGTCATACTTGAAACTGTGATTTTAATGGTGTATAGTTAAATAAATACATATTGAAAAAGCAAAGCTAAATTATTTAGTATTAGGGGGCTATTTTATGGTAGAACTGCGTTATCCAATAGTTGAAGATGCTGAATCATTTTTCAGAATACTTACTGAGGGTAAATATGAATTTTATTATGCGACAATCCCCGAAAGTGTTGAGTTAGAGAAAGAATGGATAAAAAGGCGTGAATATAAAAGGGCAAACAACCTTGAATACAATTACTCAATTATTTATAACGGCGATGTAGTAGGAGGTTGTGAGATAAGCATATTTCAAGACAATCCTCATATTGGTGAGATAGGATATTTTATTGATAGAAATTATTTCAATAATGGTATAGCTACTAAAGTTGTAAATATACTCGAGAATATTGGCTTTGATGAACTTAAATTAATAAGACTTGAAATACATATGAATCCACTAAATAAGGCAAGTGAAAAAGTTGCTATAAAAAACAACTTTGAAAAAGAGGGATTGTTAAAAAAGGTTATAAAGTTTAATGATAAATATTATGATAATTTGCTATATGCGAAAACTAGATAAGAAATCAAGTAAAAATAAATATAAAAGGAGAAGCAATTATGGATTTTATAAATAAAGAAGATATAACTGTACTAAAAACAGATTTTCAAGAATCACATCAATTACTATGGAATGAAAATTCAAAGTCAGAAAGGGCTACAATAACAAAAGTGTATGTGTACCCTGGGAAAACAAATTATAGGCATATCCACGAAAATTCTGAGCAAATTTGGATTGCCATTCACGGAACTGGAAGTTTGCTTTTAGCAGACGACCAAACCAAAGAGTTTAGTGAGGGTGATGTTGTTAGATTTGCAGATGGTGACGTACATGGAATTACTAATAATATGAATGAAGAATTTATTTATATATCAGTAACAACACCACCGATAAATTTTCGATATGCATATGATAAGTAACATTGGTAAAATTCAATGTGTTCCTAACTCATAAAAAACAAAAGGCTCTATATCAATTTAACATTGATATAGAGCCTAATATATTCATCTTAAATCTTATTTTGTGCCGAATATTCTATCGCCAGCATCGCCAAGACCTGGAACAATGTATGCGTGGTCATTTAATTTCTCATCAAGTGAAGCACAGTATATCTCAACGTCAGGATGAGCTGCGTTAAGTGCTGCAAGTCCTTCTGGAGCGGCAATTACGCACATAAATTTGATTGATGTAACGCCTTTTGCTTTTAGAGTGTTTATTGCATCAACTGCAGAACCACCAGTTGCAAGCATTGGGTCAAGAACTATAACATCACGTTTTGTAATGTCGCTTGGTAGTTTGCTGTAATATTCAACAGGCATTTTTGTTTCTGGGTCACGGTATAAACCGATATGTCCAACTTTTGCAGCAGGAACCATCTTTAATACACCATCAACCATGCCTAATCCTGCACGTAGGATTGGTACAAAAGCAAGCTTTCTACCTGAAATAACCTTTGTTTTAGCAACACATATAGGAGTTTCAATTTCAACTTCTTTTAGAGGTAAGCTTCTAGTTGCTTCATAGCACATAAGCATAGCAACCTCAGAAATAAGTTCTCTGAATTCCTTAGAGCCAGTGTTTTTGTCCCTCAAAAGAGAAATTTTGTGTTGAATAAGGGGGTGATCCATAATAAAAGGAGCGTTCATAGTGATACCTTCCGTTTCTCCGCACTAAAAAGTATTATATTATCTGCCATTTGTGCGGGTGTTGACAGACTTTAATGTTTATTTAAATTAGTATAGTTACAATGTGTTTTATGATTATTTGCCTTGTAAATTCATTAGCTTATCAACTCTTGTTTGATGTCTGCCACCTTCAAATTCACTGGATAAAAACACATCAACAAGTTCAGCTGCTAGGCCTGTACCAATTACTCTTGCACCAAAGCATATTACATTTGCATCATTGTGAATTCTTGTGTATTTTGCAGAGAAATAATCATGACATAATGCAGCGCGAATACCATTTATTTTATTAGCAGACATTGAAATTCCTATGCCTGTTCCACAAATAAGTATACCTTTACCACATTCACCTTTGGTAATTTTCTCGCAAACAGCTTGTGCGATATCAGGATAGTCAACGCTATCATTATTGTAACATCCACAGTCATTTACTTCAATTCCATTTTGGTTTAAGAAGTCAATGATTTCGTTTTTAAAGGATACACCTGCATGATCGCATCCAATTGCAATTGGTTTATTTTGTAGTTTAATAAAACTCACCCTCTTAATTTATATTTTAGTAGTCTGCAAATAGTAAAAACTACTTTAAACGTTCTAGACGTTCACGTTGTGCTTGTGGTAGACGCAAATAAATAGGCATCAAATCTGCCGCTGTGCATGTTTTACCATCAATATAATATTGAACTGCACAAAAGCCTACGCTTGATGCTTTTTGATATTTTTTTAACGCATCTGCCAAATAAGCATTGTCCAGATTGCCTTTAGCTTTATTATAACATAAATCTGCACCATCTCCAACAAAAATAATATTTTTTTTATGAATTTTAAGACTTTCCATAAGCTCGTCCAAAGAAATAGCATTATCTGGTGTTAATCGTGTTATAGAGTTTTGATTTGATTCAAACATTGCGGTATATACTTGATTGCATCTAGCATCCATTGCGGCACAGATTATTCCATCAAAACCTTGCATATTAAAAGCAAGTGCTTTAAGTGTGGAAACTGCAACACAAGGTTTATTATTTGCATAACTTAGGCCTTTTATTGCGCCAATACCAATTCGCAAACCAGTAAACGATCCAGGACCGCTTGAAACTGCATAACAGTCTATTTCATCTAGAGATATTTTTGCACAGTTTAAAACGGCATCAAGCATTGGCATTAATGCCTGTGAGTGAGTAAGCTTTGTGTCTATATTAAATTCAGCTAGAACTTGTTTGTCAGTTACAACGCTAATGCTTGTAACTTTAGCCGATGTGTCAACTGCTAGTATTTTCAAAATCTGTTGCCTCCATATATTTTTATCTGCCGTGAATTTTCATTTGTAGTAATAAGCTCAATATATATAGTATTATCCTCTAAGATAGCACTTATATTTTCACTCCACTCAATTGCAATTATTTCATTTAAATCCAAATAATCAAAATAACCTGTTGAATAAACATCGTCAATACTATTTATTCGATACATGTCAAAGTGGTATAAACTTGGATTCCCCTTATATTCATGCACAAGTGAGAAAGTGGGGCTTGAAACTTCACCCTTTACGTTAAGCCCTTTTGCAAGACCTCTTGTAAAAGCAGTTTTACCTGCACCAAGTCCACCGATAAATGCGATTACATCACCGCATTTAAGTTCTTTGGCAAATTCCGCCGCAATTTGCTCGGTTTCTTGTGCCGAGTTAGATACATATTCTCTCATACGAAGAAATTCGCACTCCTTTAGTTAAAATGTTAGTAGTTTATTGATAATTAAGTCGAAATTTACTCATTAAATCCCTATATTATTATATTAGTATTGACAAATAAATTCAAGCAAAATGTAGAAAAAATATTATTTGTATGATATACTTATCGTAATATGAAAAAGTTATGGGGGAATTTATTGTGTTATCTGATATCAAAATTGCTCAAGAAGCAAACATGTTACCTATATTAGAGGTTGCAAAAAAAATTAATATAGACGAAAAATATATTGAGCCTTATGGAAAGTATAAATGTAAACTGGATCTTTCTCTT
>DAMDCT010000025.1:25549-29075 GCA_032091455.1 Oscillospiraceae bacterium
GGCAAACTTATTTTAGTAACAGCTATCAATCCAACCCCAGCAGGTGAAGGGAAAACCACTACTTCTGTTGGCTTAGGGCAGGCATTCAAACAAATTGGTAAAAATGCAATCGTAGCACTTAGAGAACCTTCACTTGGACCTGTATTCGGTGTTAAGGGCGGAGCTGCTGGCGGCGGATATGCGCAGGTTGTACCAATGGAGGATATAAATTTGCATTTTACAGGTGATATGCACGCAATTACTGCGGCAAATAACCTATTATGTGCGATTATTGATAATCACCTGCAACAGGGAAATGAGTTAAATATCGACCAACGACGCATATTATTTAAACGTTGTATGGATATGAATGACCGTGCTCTTCGTTTTGTAAATGTAGGTTTAGGCGGGAAATTTAACGGAGTACCTCGTGAAGATGGATTTCAAATAACAGTAGCTAGTGAAGTTATGGCAATTTTATGCCTTGCAAATGACCTTACAGACTTAAAAATGCGTTTAGGCAACATTTTAGTTGCGTATACTTATGACAATAAGCCTATATTTGCACGTGATTTAAAGGTTGACGGCGCAATGACTGCGTTACTAAAGGATGCGCTGAAACCAAATCTTGTACAAACACTAAATAACTCACCTGTTATAATGCATGGTGGCCCATTTGCAAATATTGCACATGGCTGTAATTCAATAATTGCAACAAAACTTGCACTAAAACTTGCAGACTATACAATAACGGAAGCTGGTTTTGGATCTGATTTAGGTGCGGAAAAATTTCTAGACATAAAATGCAGATATGCTGGATTAAAACCAAATTGTATTGTAGTCGTTGCTACTATACGTGCATTAAAATACAATGGATATGTAAAAAAAGCTGACCTAGCGATTGAAAATTTAGATGCATTAAAAGAGGGAATTGCAAATTTAGGCACACATATAGAAAATATGCAAAAATACAATGTGCCGGTTGTAGTTGCAATTAATAGATTTCATACTGATACTGATGCAGAAATTGAGTTTGTTGCTAATTACTGCGATGAAAAAGGTGTTAAATATGCATACTCAGAGGTGTTTGCAAAAGGTGGAGATGGTGGCATAGAACTTGCAAATGTAGTGTGTGATGTTGTTGACAATTTTACTGGTGAAAATAAATTTGCACCAATCTATAATGAAAAACTTCCTATTAAGGATAAAATAAAGGCAGTAGCAACAAAGATATATCATGCGGCAGAAGTTATATATGCACAATCTGCTTTAAAATCAATTGCAGAAATTGAAGCATTAGGACTCGATAAACTACCAGTATGTATAGCAAAAACGCAGTATTCATTATCTGATGACCAAACTGTTTTGGGCGCACCAAGTGGGTTCACTATTGCAGTAAAGGAAATTAAAGTGTCAGCAGGTGCAGGATTTATTGTTGTCTACACAGGAAGCATTATGACAATGCCTGGATTGCCAAAATTCCCAGCGGCATTGCAAATTGATGTGAATGAAAACGGCAAAATTGACGGATTATTTTAACAAACTTCAATAATGGTATATGCATTAGTAAATATTTTAAAAAATATTAAGGGGGGACGTTAATGAAAGGTATATTCACAATTATAGGTAAATTTCTTAAAAGACTAGATAAAGTATTACTATTAGTATGCCTTTGTGCGTCAACTATTAGCTGTGTATGCCTGTATTCTTTTTATAAAACAGGAATTATTCCATCAAAGAAAATGTTGTTTATACAAATTGTAGCTATTATTATAGGGTTAGTAGCAGCTTGTGTGATTTCTCAAATTGACTATGAAACAATGGCAAAGCTTTGGAAGGTACATGCGCCAATTGCGATAGGGCTTGTGCTTCTAACTTTTGTCATTGGTATAACCCCAGAGGGAACCGATGATAAAGCATGGCTTAATTTAGGAATTACAACGTTTCAACCATCAGAACTTTTAAAGCTATCATTTATTTTTACATTTGCACTTCATTTATCAAAAGTTGGAGAGAACATTAATACACCAAAAGACTTCTTATTGCTGTGTTTACATGGGGCAATTCCAACAGGATTAATAATGTTACAAGGCGACTTTGGTTCCGCGCTTGTATTTTTAGCAATATTTGTAGTCATGATGTTTACGGGAGGACTTTCAGCAAAGCTTATTGGTGTAGGGCTAGTTGGATGTGTCATATCTGTACCTATAATATGGAATTATGTTTTACCGGATTATTTGCAAAATCGATTTTTAGTTGCATTAAATCCAGCATTAGAAAGCAAGGGAATTGGACATCAACAATATGCAGGACAGGTAGCCCTTGGATCTGGGCAATTGTATGGACGCGGTTTATTTTATGATAACTTGCATAAAGTACCGGAGGCATATAATGACTTTATTTTTTCATATATAGGTCAAACAATGGGTTTTGTTGGTGCAGTAATAACTCTGTTGATTATTGCTTTTTTATGTGTTAAAATACTACTAACAGCAAAAATGTCTAAGGACAAACTTGGCGTATATATATGCGTTGGTGTATTTGCGATCTTCTTATTTCAATCAATTGTAAATATTGGAATGGTTTTATGTGTTTTACCTGTTATAGGTATAACACTTCCATTTTTCAGTTCAGGAGGTACATCAGTAGTAGTATCATATATGGCGATTGGAATGGTAATGAGTGTATATCGTGTGAATAAAAAAGAATTATTATTTGATAAATAATTTTAATTGTTAAGCAAACTATAATAATTGTAAACATAGAGTTTGGACATATATAATATAAATTAGTTTCGGAGGATAAAATGAAAGTAATAACAGGTGTGGCAAGAGGGAAGAACATTATTACCGTTGATGGACTTGATGTTCGTCCTACCACTCAAAGGGTGAAAGAAGCGGTTTTTTCAATAATTCAATTTGATATTCCATGTGCAAAGGTTTTAGATCTTTTTTGTGGATCTGGTCAAATGGGCATTGAGGCATTAAGCCGTGACGCTGAATTTGCTGTATTTGTTGATTCAAGCAAAAAATCACAAGAGGTAACTAAGCAAAATCTTATTTCAACAGGTCTATTTAAAAAAGCAAGAGTTGTTTCAATGGATTATAAAGGTTTTTTAACAACAACAAAAGATATTTTTGATATTGCATTTTTAGATCCACCGTATAACAAGGGTATATTAAATGAAGCATTGCCATTGCTAGCTGAGAAAATGAGCGAAGACGGTATTATACTTTGCGAACACGAAGCAAATGAAGATATTATAGAAAGCTTTGGTGGATTTGCGTCGAAAAAGAAGTATAAGTATGGACGAATTTGTATTTCAAGCTATAAACGAATATAATAATAAGCGTAGACAGGCATATGGAGGAAGATAGATGAGAATAGCAGTTTGCCCAGGTAGTTTTGACCCAATTACTAAAGGACATATTGATATAATTACAAGGGCAGCAAAGCTGTTTGACAAAGTAATCATAGCGGTTTCAATTAACCCTTCTAAAAAAGGGAGTTTTGACTTAGACGAAAGGGTCGACTTGATTAAAATGTG
>DAMDCT010000026.1:0-850 GCA_032091455.1 Oscillospiraceae bacterium
CACTAAACAACAATGCTCTTCCAATATTTATATTGCTATATTTTTTTAATATCATTGCAATAACATCTGTTCCGCCTGATGATGCCTCAACATTAAAGAGTATTGCAGAGCCAAATGCAGGCAACATTACCGCAAAAGTTAATTCAAGCAAAGGTTCATTTGTAAATGGTTTCGCCATTGGCATAAGCCACTCTAAAAGCCATATTGATGACATCAGTATACTTGCATATGCTGTTTTAATTCCAAACTTTTTACCAAATACCGAGAAACCAACAATAAGTAATAACATATTCAAGATAAACACCAATGAGCCAGGTGTGGCCCTATGTATCAGCTTACCTAAAATAACTGATATTCCGCTTACTCCCCCTGTTGTAAAATTATTAGGAAACTTAAAAAAATAAATTCCTATCGACATAAGTGTTGTTCCTAGGGTTATCAAACCAAATTCTTTACGTTTCGTACCCTTCATTTTAAAATTCCCCCATATTTTATTGTGAAAATCTATATTTATATAATCTTTATGTTTATTATTATATATTTATTTTTCTTAATACATGACATTGGTTTTTATCTCTAATTATATTAGCACAAATCTATAAAATATTCAATTTAAACTTGCATATAAAAGATTGTTATACTATACTGAAAATAGGCATATCAAGAAGCCGCATTTACACAAAAAATTATATAGGAGTGAAAAGGTATGAGATATCGAAAGTTTGGAAATACGGGTGTTGAAATATCAGCATTAGGATTTGGGTGCATGCGCCTACCTGAAAGTGAAATTGACTCAAAGTGGACTGTAGATTATGAAAAGTCTACTGCTATGTTACTCCATGCATATGAG
>DAMDCT010000026.1:860-6608 GCA_032091455.1 Oscillospiraceae bacterium
TACTTTGATACGGCATTTTTTTATTGCCACGAAAATTCCGAAATTGCAGTTGGAAAAGCATTAAAGAGCATTCGTAATAAGGTTTATATATCTACAAAATGTCCTATGGATAATATTAAGTCAAAAGAAGATTATCGTAATATGCTCGAAAAAAGTCTTGAAAAGCTTGATACTGACTACGTTGATTTCTATCATTTTTGGGCAATTAATAAGCAAGTCTTTGACGAAAAAATTATGGCTTTTGGGCTTATAGATGAAGCAAAAAAACTTAAAGAAGAGGGCAAAATTCGTCACATTTCATTTTCATTTCATGATGAGCCACTTGCAATAAAACATATTATTGATAATGCACCCGAACTTGAAACAATGCTTGTACAGTATAATCTTTTAGACCGTTCAAATGAAGAAATGATAAAGTATGCGTCATCTAAGGGTCTAGGTGTTGTTGCAATGGGACCTGTTGGTGGAGGACGGCTTGCCGCCCCTACTGAATTATATAAAAAGCTAACTGGCAAAGAATCAATTGCTACTTATGAACTTGCATTTCGTTTTGTTTTGGGAAATGAAAACATCTCCTGTGCATTGTCTGGAATGGAAAACATTGATATGGTAAATAAAAACGTTCAAGTTGCTTCTCTTGAAACTCCTATGACCAAAAGAGATTGGGAAGAGTTAACCTCTGCAATCGATAATGTTAAAAAGTTCTCAGAACTGTATTGTACAGGTTGTGGTTACTGTCAACCTTGCCCTAAAGGAATAGAAATCCCACGCATATTCCAAGCATACACCTATCATAACGTATATGGTCTAAGTGAACTTGCAAAGAAAGCCTTTACTGATTATCGTGATAATAAGGAAAAAAAGGGTGTATTATCTGATGAATGTGTCAACTGTGGTTTTTGTGAGAAAAAATGCCCTCAAAAGCTAAAAATAAGAGAGCTATTGAAAAAGGTTGAGTGTACATTATCAAGTTTATAATTTAGACAGAATGAAGGTGAAAAAGCATGAATAGAGCAATATCATTTTTGAAATCGCATATTAGTGCCACCATAGCCTGCTTAATATATCTTTTCACTTGTTTATTTTTATATTATGTTGAGTATCAAATGTATGGTGGAGCGGTTAAAACAGGGCTTCTATTCGCTGTTGTTATTCCGCCTTTAAGTTTTGTGTCTTGGTTATTGAGAGATGAAAAAGCTGAAGAACCAAAGAGTAAACTTTGGAAAAAGCTTGGAAACATATTTGATTGCATATTTTTAATAGTATTCATGATTTTTTTGGGGTATACAATTTACACAAGTCCATATGATTTATATGCATATTATTGTTTGGTTTTGGTATTAGGTGTTTTATTTACTGTTTGGTTTGATAAAAAGAAGAAAATTAATAAGATATTATGTAGTGGCTCAATGTCAGTGATTATAGTTTATTCTGTCATTTTGGTAGTAACAATCATATATATTCCTGTTGCTAATATATGTACTGTAAAAACAGCAAAGACATCATTAGAAAATGAAGGCTTTAACAATATTTCTCTAGTACATAATTATGATAGTCATACTGTTTCAATCTTTCATAAGAAAGAAGTTGAAAAACTAACCAAAAATGAACAGAACTTTAGCTTTTACTATTTTACTGGAGAGAAACAAAATAATACATATGGTATATTTATAAGCACAGTAAGTGGGAAAATTGTTGCATTTGATTTAGAAAATAAGTACTCTGTTCTTAATGCAATAACGTCAACTAGATTTCCAGAATTGTTATGAATATAACTAATAATAAAAGTTAAATTCAAATTATCTCAACTCCGCCACGACGAAAAGAGCATATAATACTCAGCAAATACGAATACAGAAAATTCGTTGAGTATTATATGCTTAATTTTTATTTTTTTTTATCTAGCTTTAATTTTATTAATAACCTCATCTACCTTTTTATCAACACCGTTAAAATCAACTGCATTTGCGAATTGTAGTTCCAAACTGTCATGTATTTCTTTAGCATAACGTAAAACATCAACCGCCGCATTAATAATTTCCATTGCTGCCTTTTTATTAAAGTTTAGTAGCTGTTTCTTTTGCTTTAATGCTGTGACATCAGTAAATCTAGTATAGCTAATAACTGTGTATGGTTTAATATTAGACAAGTCGTTATATTTTGAGCTTGTTACAAATCCAAGATCAAGTTGAGGAATAAATAAATGTTCAAGCTTATCATGCTGATTTAATGCACAATAACATGAGTATATTTCAAATCCCTTTTGTATCGCATATTTACGGATAAGTGATAATATCTCATTACTTGATACCCCATATTCGTCTTTAATAAGATATATTTTATTTGCCAATATGTGTGGTGTATCAACATAGGTTTTAACGCCTTGATTTGTAACGGCACTTAAAAGCCGCTTATGTTCTATTCCTTGTTGAGATGTTGCTCTTTTGAACTCCTTTTTTATAATTCTATTTACAAGGAGTTTTATTTTATTAAAATCGGTATGTTTTTCAATATAATTATAGTTATCTTTTAATAGTATATTTGCACATTTTAATAGGTTACAACATTTTTTATGACAGGCATTATTTTGTGTTTGATACTTTATTGTTTCATCTAGTCTAGCACTTAGTTTATCCTCGTCAAAATACTCACAAAGATTAATCACCGTTTGATACCCTCCAGGATATGTAGGTTCGATAACATGGGGTGGAGTGGCATCTAACACGCTTATCTTCTTATCATATAGTATAATCCCATCAAGTGAGTTTGGATCTGATGAACAGTGTATTTTTTCTATTAATGTTTCATTTTCACCACATTCTGTACAAATGCGTTTCATAAGACTAGATTTACCTGTTCCTGCACCACCTTTTATAAGAAAGCTTCTCCATCCACTATAAGGTATTTCAAGTTCATTATAAAATGTATTAAATCCATCTGGCGAATTAGCGCCCATATAAAAATCAACAACTTTTTTTGTCATATTCAATGTAATCCCCTCCTAATATTGATGATATATACTATTCTTAAAAGGGGAATTTTGATACACAAAATAAAAACCACACTAACATTTGTTAATGTGGTTTTTTGGTGACCCCTACGAGAATCGAACTCGTGATTCCGCCGTGAGAGGGCGGTGTCTTAACCGCTTGACCAAGGGGCCTTTTGATTATTACCATTAAAAATGAATATTGTTATAATTCTTATAAAACAAAACGCCACATAGCAAACGGCTAGATGACGTTTTATTTTGCAAAAGTACTAAAACGATTGCCTTAGAACTATAGTTGGTGACCCGTACGAGAATTGAACTCGTGATTCCGCCGTGAAAGGGCGGTGTCTTAACCGCTTGACCAACGGGCCGATAATAAAACTGTTCTCTGAAAACTATTTTTCAAGCAAAGCAAACATTAAAAACTTTAAGTATCTAAAAATGCTTTACGAGAAATGGTAGCGGTAATTGGATTTGAACCAACGACACTGCGGGTATGAACCGCATGCTCTAGCCAACTGAGCTATACCGCCATTAAACTCTCGCTGCGAGAACGAACTCTATTATATAATACAGATGCCACTTTGTCAATAGGTTTTTATAACATTGTAATAATAAACAATGTTTTATTTTATAATTGCGTAAAAAACTACATTTATCACACAATTAAAGGTGAATAATGGACTATTAACCCATAATTTCATATTACATGTTTTTCTCGAATATATTTAACCAAATAGTAATTTAAAATATATAGTAATAATAGTTATATTAAAAATATTGTAATCTATTTTGCCCATTTATCATAATATATATTGTATTTATTTAATATAATTTAATAAGGAGTGAAATTAATGAGCTTTAAAAATGATAATAGCTTAAACGATTTAATAAATCAAGCAGGGAAAAAAACTGGATTAAATCCGGATAATTTAAAGCAAAGCATAGACAACGGTAAACTTGACAACCTAGTTTCTAAAATGAAACCTGAGGATGCCGCGCGTTTTAAAGAAATACTCAACAATCCACAACTTGCACAGCAAATGTTAAATTCACCTCAAGCACAAATGCTAATTAAAAAATTCATGAAATAAAAATAAGCACTTTACTAATGAAAGGGGGATAGCTATGGAAGATTTAATGGAAAAGTTGCAAAGTATATTAAGTACTAAAGAAGGGCAAGCACAACTCAACAACATAGCAAGCATGCTGAATATGAATGGAAATGGTAATAGCAATAGTAATACCACTCAAGAACAAACCCAATCAAATCAAAGTAACCCTCCAAGTCAGACTGGTGGATTTGATTTATCATCAATTGCAAATATGCTTTCTGGAATGAATAATTCGGGTAACACAAACAACACAAATAATTCAACTCAATCACAACCTTCTACAAATGAAGGTGGCGGGGCCGACTTATCAGGACTTGCAAGTATGCTTTCTGGATTAGGCAACTCGAGCAATACAAATCAAACCCAAGCTAATCCCGATTCTTCAATACCTAATATTGATATAAATATGATAATGAAACTTCAACAGGTATTCTCAAGTATGAATGTTAACGATAAAAACTCCCAACTATTAAAGGCGTTAAAACCCCATTTTAGCGATACTCGTCAAAAAAAAGTTGATCAAGCAATTAGCATGATGCGTTTAATGTCAATGCTACCGATGCTAAAAGAAAGTGGCATTTTCTCAGGACTATGATATTGACACAATGCTAAGCATGATGCGTTTAATGTCAATGTTACCGATGCTAAAGGAAAGTGGCATTTTCTCCGGATTATAATGTTGACATAAAACTAATAATGTATTGAGGTGACTACAGTTGGCACAGAATCAAAGTGGATATTCAGGCGCACAAATTTTATCAATGCAAAAAGATGCCATGCGCCGTGTAAATGAAATGCAACGTCAGGCTCAAGAAAAAATTAAACAAACTCAAGGATATCTTCCGCAAAATCAGCAAGAAATTCAGCCAGAAAAGCATACATCAAATGCTTCACATAATTCAAATAAGCAACATACTGCGCCAACTAACAATGGATACCAGTCAAAAGAAAAGATTGATAGATGTGAACCCGAAATAGTTCAAAATGGATTTGCTGGTATACTGGATCGCCTTAATCTCGATGAAGAAAAAATAATTTTGATAATGTTAATTATTTTGCTTGTCAATGAAGGTGCAGATATTATGCTCATACTTGCTTTAGGATACATTTTATTATAATTCCATTTTGAAGGTGTTTTCACCTTCAAAATGGTTTTTTTCCGTCAAGCCATCCTTGTTTTTGCCAATAGTCTTTATCAAACTTGTTCCATTTATCACCTTTTTGCAACTTTCTAAAGACATTAAACATTATTCGTATATTCGTCGAAGGCTTTTTCTTTTTACCTTTCTTAAATGTCTTAGATATATTTTTAGCAAGTTTTTTCATTTCTTTATTTATATCTTCTTTGATTTGGGCACTTACTTCATCATAGTTTTTTGCCCTAACTGATTTTGCATAACAATATACTTTTTTAACACCCCAAAAATCCATGCTTTTCTTCATTGTCTTTGTTGTGCGTTTAGCTCCTGCTCCTGCCGTTGTACTTATGCATACACCAAGTTTATTAAACATTGAAGGGTGTGGTCTGTGAACCATCCATCTATACCCAAGATGGTCAAGCAGCGCCTTCATTTGAGCACTAACGTCGAACACATAACAAGGAGAAGCAAGTATAATCATATCTGCTCCCTCTAATGATTC
>DAMDCT010000026.1:6618-8666 GCA_032091455.1 Oscillospiraceae bacterium
TGAATAGGTGCCATTTCTTTATAATGTGGACAAGTTTCTTCACCTTTTAAAAAGCAGTTAAAACATCCACAGCAAAAATTTGGCATATCACGTGGTAATTTAAATTCT
This sequence comes from Oscillospiraceae bacterium, assembly GCA_032091455.1. Lineage (GTDB taxonomy): Bacteria > Bacillota > Clostridia > Oscillospirales > Ruminococcaceae > Paludihabitans. Next base: position 6,727 of record DAMDCT010000026.1, read on the forward strand.
TCTAATATTATTGAGTGATATTTTCTTAGCTCATCAATTAACTGCTTTACGCAATTATATGTACTCCCTTTATGCATTACTCCATAAATAACAGTTATTTTCATGTCATCCCTGCTTTCTGGTATAAGTATTTTTAAACTGTATAACATGCTTAATCAAAATATCTGAAGCTTCATCCGTTAATTCGTCAAATTTATAGAACATCAAAAAAACAGGTGCGTAGAACTGCAACGCGAGTATGTAAGGATCTGTGTCAATAAAAATATTGTTTTTTATCAACATTTTAAAAACACGTTGTTGAAAGTTTAGGGTGTTGTCGATAAAAACTGCACGAAATAATTCAGCAATTTTCTGATTATTAAACTGTTCAATCGTCAACATTCTTCGAAATTTCACAAGATTTTCTTCCTGCAAATAAAACTGAAAAATGCCAATACTAATACTCAAAAATTCTTCATCCGACATAGTTATGTAGTTTCCAATGGACCCTTCAAATGTGTTAGAAATATCTATGCTTTCAAAATAATTTTGTGCTAGTATAGTACACTCTTTTACAATTGAGTCGAAAATATCTTGCTTGTTTTTAAAATGATTATACAAAGAGCTTTCTTTAATGCCAACTGCATTTGAAATATCTCGAACAGAAACTGCAGTATATCCTCTTTGCGAAAATAACGTCAATGCCTCATTTGCAATTCTTTGCTTAGTAGTCATTGCACCCATTACAATTACCTCCTTCCCTATTTGTTTTCCCCTTGTATTTAATCACTAACAGTTGTTAGTTAAAGTATATCTAACAGCTGTTAGTATGTCAAGTATTAGTATGATTTTAGTCAAAATAATATTTAATTATTTTGCATTGTTGCTTTTATCTTTACAAACTGACGTTTGTGTATTATACTTGTATTAATTGTAAAAACATTATATTGTTTTCTATATATAATTGTGAGATTTGCTGGAAATATAATATTGGAGGATAACAAAATGAACAAAATTAAAATCTATTTATCAGGAAAAGAATATACAATACAAACAGATGAAAGTGTAAGCTATGTTAAACAACTCGCTGAATCTTTAGATAAAAAAATCGAGCAGTTTATGGATCAAAATGATTCAATAACCGTAACATCTGCCTGTATGCTTGTTTCCTTAGGATTAATGGATGATTGTATGAAAGCATCAAGCGATAAAGATAATCTTAGAAAACAAGTTATTGATTACTTAGAAGAAGCAACTAAATCAAGAACAGAAATTATGGAGCTTAAAAAAGAAATTGAATCTTTAAGGCAACAAAACGAAATGATGCAAGTAAGACTTGCCGCATATGGTCAAAAAGGAAGTAACTAATGAACAAATTAAATAATTTAGAAGTATTATGCCCTGCTGGGGATTTTGAAGCAGTTGTTGCGGCTGTACAAAATGGTGCAGATGCAATTTATCTTGGCCAAAAAGAATTTTCAGCACGACAAAATGCTAAAAACTTTGATAATGACGACCTTAGAGAGGCGGTTTTATATTGCCACACTAGGGGCGTTTTAGTATACCTTGCACTTAATACGCTTGTATTTGATCCCCAGCTTAATTCAGTGGCTGATGCTATTAAGGATGCGTGTCAGTTAGGTATAGATGCAATAATTGTGCAAGACTTAGGTATACTATCACTTGTTCGTGAAGTTTGCCCACAGATGCGTATTCATGCGTCCACACAAATGGCTGTACACACAAAAAAAGGTGCTCAATTTTTATATAAACAAGGCGTAAAACGAGTTGTTCTCGCAAGGGAACTTACTCTTGAAGAAATACAAGATATTTCGCAAAATGTCGATATTGAAACTGAAGTTTTTGTGCACGGTGCATTGTGCATGTCTGTTTCAGGACAATGCTATATGAGTGCAATGATCGGTGGAAGAAGTGGGAATCGTGGAAACTGTGCAGGTACT
>DAMDCT010000026.1:8676-14758 GCA_032091455.1 Oscillospiraceae bacterium
CATTCTCAAATAAGGAGAAAGTTAGTTCTAGTAGTGGTCAAGGATATGATTTATCACTAAAGGATAATTGTCTTGCCGCCCATATTGATGAACTAAAATTAGCAGGCGTTACCTCAATTAAAATTGAAGGTAGAATGAAACGACCTGAATATGTTGCTGCTGCTGCTAAAGTATACAGTGATGCTAGAAACTCAAATAAACCTAGCATTGATACACTGAAAGCTGTTTTTTCTCGTACTGGATTTACAGATGGATATCTAGTTAATAAGGCCGATTCTGATATGTTTGGCTATCGCCAAAAGGACGATGTTATTTCTGCAACAAGCAGAATACTAAAAGACCTTGCAAACACATATAAAAAAGAGATCGGTCGAATACCGCTAAACCTACACATTAAAGCTGTTGAAAATGAAGATGTGACTCTAACTGCATATGATACAGATGGCAATATCGCGACAGCGGCTTCTACCCCACCAGAAACAGCCCACAAAACCCCTATGACGGTAGAGAGTGTTAGTCGTTCACTATCAAAGTTAGGTGGAACTCCGTTCATTCTAGGCGAGATTACCGCAGAGTTAGGCGATGGGCTTATCGTTCCAGCCTCAATCCTAAATGAATTAAGACGCTGTGTGTGTGATGATATTCTTTCAAAACGTGAAAAAATTATTCCCATTCCTTGTAGTAATACAGTTCCCACCCTGCCACAAAACAATATAAGCGTTGATAAGTTAAAATTTAGAGCAAGGTTTGCAAATATATCACAAATTCCATTTGATATGATTGATAAACTTGAATATATTATTTTACCAGTTGATGAAGTTTCAAAAAATCGCATGATGCTTTCACCATATAAAGACAAAATAATTATTGAGCCATACCGTATAATGTTTCAATGTGAGGAAGACCTTATTGCTAAGTTAAGTTCGCTTAAAGCCGAAGGTTACAAACGAATAATAGCAGACAACCTTGCACACATTGAGATTGCAAACCAATTAGGATTTATAATACATGCAGGTAACTACCTAAACTGTGTCAACTCTTTTAGTGCAAAGACCCTAAAAGATTATGGTGTACAGGATATTACTCTTTCTTTCGAGATTGAATTAAATAAGGCAACAAAAATTAAAAGCGAACTTCCATTAGGCCTTATTTCATATGGTTATCTTCCACTTATGATTATGAAAAATTGTCCTATTAAAGCAAAAACCCCTTGCAAAGAATGTGGTGGAAAGCAATCACTCACTGACCGTATGGATGTTAAATTTAGAGTAATCTGTAACAAAAACAGATACAGCGAGATTTTAAATTCAAGCAAGCTTTACATGGCAGACCGCCTACAAGAATATAAAGGAATTTCTTTTGCAACTTTATATTTCACTACCGAGGACAAGCTTGATTGTGGTTTAGCAATAGAGGATTTTTATGATAATACTCCTGCATTCGGTCAATTTACACGTGGATTATATTATAGAGGTGTATAATACTAATTAAATTTTAAATGACAATTAGTATAAAAACAAATTATTAGCCATTAAAGGTGTGATTATAATGGATAGATTACTAATAAAACGATTATCAACAACTGCAACTCTACCAACAAGGGCAACTATAGGTAGTGCAGGTTATGACTTACATGCTGACATACAAAATGATATTACAATAAATCCACATGAAACTGTTAAAATTCCAGCAGGTATTGCAATCGCTCTTGAAAATTCAACTACTGTTGCACTTGTGTATGCGAGAAGTGGACTTTCCACTAAACATGGCATAACACTTGCAAACTGTGTTGGCGTTATTGATAGTGATTATCGTGGTGAAATTATTGTTGCATTGACTAACCAAAGTGATAAGCCTTATACCATTCAAATTAACGAACGCATTGCACAAATGGTTATAACACCAATATTCACCCCGCACTTAGTTGAGGTAGAAGAACTTGATGAAACTATACGTGGTGACGGTGGTTTTGGTTCAACCTTAAAATAGCATATATATCGCATATATAGTCTGACAAAAATTCGAACGGAGTGACACAAATGAAATGGAAAAAGTCCTTTGTCTTTTTATTGTTTTTTCTTACAGGAATTACTCTTGGCGCTTTATTAAGTCAAGTCACAAAAAATGTTAGTTATTTAAGCTGGTTAAATTATGGACAGCAAATCGGTGTTGGCGTTCCAACTCCAGTTACTCTTGATTTATCTGTAATCAAACTTTCTTTTGGCTTTGCAATTGATATTAATATTATTAAAATGGTATGTATAATCTTTTGCCTATGGCTTTATAAGAAATTTTCTAAGGGACTATAATTAAAATAATACATAGTAAAAGGAGCAACTAAACAGTTGCTCCTTTTACTATGTATTCATTACTTTACAAAACGAATATTAATTTTCCCATTTGAAGTATCTGCATTAAGGGTTTTATCGGTACTTCCCTCTCTGTTTGATGGAGTACAACTACTATTTGATGTATCATTGTCAATTGAGTATTCACTTTCTTCGCCAATAATTGTACCTTTTATGCCTCCGTTTGATGATTTTAATTTAACAGCATTACCTATAATTCTATTAATAGTAATTTCGCCACTAGAAGTTGTTGCATCTATAATCTTTGTAGCAGTTATATAGTCCAATTCTATGTTCGAATTTGATGATTTTAATTTAATTTCAGGACATATTATTCTCTCAACAGTAATCTTTGCATTAGAAGTAGTTGCCTCTAATGACCTTGTTGTATTTATATTATATAATATTATTTTGCCATTTGAAGTTTTAAATTCGATTTCTGATGATTTACAATTCTTGATTTCTATAGTATTGTTTGATGTCCTGCCATCAATTTTGTTATTAACATTTAAATTAGTTAAATCTATTGCGCCGTTAGATGACATAATTCTTGCATTTTCACATTCTACATTTTCAATGATTATGTTACTGTTTGATGTTTGTAAATCAATATTTGACAAATTAGAAATATCAGAAAGGTTAATTGAAGCGTTTGATGTATGAATTATCAACTCGCCTTTAAAGTTCATTGGGATTTCAATTTGTATGTTTAAGTTGTCTGTAAAATTAAAAGAAAAATTAATAAAAGCACCATGTTTCAACTGATCTAACCAATTATCAATGTCCTCACTTGATACATTTACACTTCCATTGCTTTTTTCACAATATATAGCGTTTTTTTCATTTGTTTTATATTTAACAACTATATTATTTTGATTTGTCTTTTTTATGTCTATGCTTCTATTTCTAACATCCACATTTATTTGATTAATATCTGTCGCATTATATGTTTTAAGTTCTTCTTTGAAGTCTTTTTCTGTATTAAGTCTGTCAACATTAAATCCCATAAATGAAAAAGCTAATGTTGAAACGATCAACCCAACAATTATAAGCGTTCCACCTATCAGGCTAATTAATTTTATGTTATTTTTCATAGCGAACACCTCTTTTTCTAAATACATTTTTCAAGCTATTAAAGATAGAACCTACAAACTTAGCAACAACCTTTGTAAAATAATAAGAACCCATGAAAATAAATATTGATATGCCTACTAAAACTAAGCTCATTCCAATTTGTAATATTGCTAATAAAACGTTGGTAGGCATTAAAATAAAAGATCCAAAAAACAAAATAACTCCAGCAAGTGCAAGTGATACTGATACAGCAAAAAACGAAAACACTAGTGCAAATGCTGCTGCTGTTAATGAAATAGCAACTCCAAAAAACGCCATAAATAATCCGAAAATTGCAGGAGAGAAAATACATAACAATACAATAAATACCGGATTGCTCGTAATTTTTTTGCGCTTTACATAAGGGCTATCAGCTAAAATGTTATTTGCTAGTGTTTGCAAATCTCCAAATTCGGCAATAACTGTTGCTTCATTTTGGCCACTTTCAATTTTATCAGAAATTATTTCTAAGTAATACGCAATTGCCTTATCTCTTTCTTGTGGAGGCAAATCCCTTAGTAGGGCTGAAAGCCTGTTTATAAATTCTTGTCTGTACATGAATCGTCATCCTCCTGTATTATGAAATCGTACACTTTTTTGATTTGAGCCCATTCTGTCTTAAAATAATATATTCTTTGCTTGCCAATTTCAGTAATCTGATAATATTTTCTCAGTCTTCCGTTATACTCTTTTGTAAAAGTAGTTAAGCAATTTGCCACTTCAAGCCTTTTTAATATTGGGTATAATGTGGATTCAGAAACCTCAATGTAATGAGATATATCACCGATTATTTTATACCCATATGTCGGTTCATTGCTAATAACTTTTAAAACGCAAACTTCAAGTAATCCTTTTTTTAATTGAATATCCACTCAAACACCACCTTATGCACTATATTATGCCACACATAGTATCATGTGTCAAGAGGTATTTAAAAATTATTTAAGAATATTTTTCTACATAACCAAAGGACAGCCAAATGGCTGTCCTTTTACTTTATAGGTTTGAACCTATATCTATACGATTTAATGCACGTTTAAGTTTTAACTTAGCTATTTCCTCTGTGTGAAGTTGTGTTGGCTTATCAATGTATTCCCTTGCTCTCTTCTCGGCATCTCTAGCTCGCTCTACATCAATCTCCTCAGCCCATTCGCAGGTATTTGTTAGTATAGTAGTGCCTGTCTTATCAACCTTTATCATACCACCAGCAATGGCTGCAATTTTTTCTTTATTATCTGCCATAACAATTTTCATTGCACCAATAGCAAGAGGTGCAATATAGTTTATATGTCCCTTTAAAATACCCACATCACCGCTTGTTGTTCTAACAATTACTCTTTCGACTTCACCATTCAATATTTCACGACTTGGAGTCACTACTGTTAAATTAAATGTTGACATAATAACACCTCTTCTCAATAAATAAAGTATAAGCCTTACTTGCTTTCTTCAAGAACTAAGCTTTTTTTGCCTTTTCAACTACTTCATCTATTGACCCTACATATAAAAATGCAGACTCTGGAAGGTTATCATGTTTGCCTTCTATAATTTCCTTAAATCCACGAATTGTTTCACTTAGTGGAACAAATTTTCCTTGCATTCCAGTAAACTGTTCTGCAACAGTAAATGGTTGAGATAAGAAATTTTGTATTCTTCTAGCTCTTGCAACAGTAGATTTATCTTCATCTGATAGTTCGTCCATACCAAGAATGGCAATAATATCTTGTAACTCTTTATAACGTTGTAGAATATTTTGAACTTTTTGCGCAACTTGATAATGCTCTTCACCAACAATATCAGGAGCTAGAACTCTTGAAGATGAATCAAGTGGGTCAACTGCTGGATAAATTCCAAGTGAAGCAATATTTCTTGATAAAACTGTTGTTGCATCAAGATGGGCAAACGTTGTTGCAGGAGCCGGGTCAGTTAAGTCATCAGCTGGTACATATACAGCTTGAACAGATGTTATTGAACCCTTTTTAGTAGATGTAATTCTCTCTTGTAAAGCACCCATCTCGGTTGCAAGTGTTGGTTGATAACCAACAGCAGATGGCATACGTCCTAAAAGTGCAGAAACCTCTGAACCTGCTTGTGTAAATCTAAATATATTATCGATAAATAATAGAACATCCTGTCCCATTTCATCTCTAAAATGCTCTGCCATAGTTAGCCCTGATAGGCCAACTCTCATTCTTGCTCCTGGTGGTTCATTCATTTGTCCATAAACAAGAGCAGTCTTTTCAATAACTCCTGATTCAATCATTTCGTTATATAAATCGTTACCCTCACGAGTACGCTCACCAACACCAGTAAATACAGAAATACCACCATGTTGTTTAGCAACGTTGTTAATTAACTCCATTATTAAAACTGTTTTACCAACACCAGCACCACCAAATAGACCAATTTTACCACCCTTTAGGTATGGCGCAATTAAGTCCACTACTTTTATTCCTGTTTCCAATATTTCAGTTGATGATTGAAGCTCATCATAAGCTGGTGCTTCACGATGTATTGGAAGACGTTTAACGTCAGTTGGTGCAGGTTTATTGTCAACAGGCTCACCTAGAAGATTAAATATTCTTCCAAGTGTCTTTTCACCAACTGGTACTGTTATTGGA
>DAMDCT010000026.1:14768-15381 GCA_032091455.1 Oscillospiraceae bacterium
GGACTTCCTGTATCAACTGCTTTTATTCCACGTACTAATCCGTCAGTTGAGCTCATTGCTATACAGCGAACAACATCATCACCAATATGCTGGCTTACTTCGACTATAATTATTTTGCCATTGTGTTCAACTTCTATTGCATTCAACAAATTTGGCAGGTTATCTTTCTCAAACCTAATGTCAAGCACAGGCCCTATAATCTGAACTACTTTGCCCACGTTTTGATTTGCCATTTGATTGTCCCCTTTTTTATACAATTTTCTCAATCGGCAAACGCCGACAACTTAAAAATACAAATTATACAAACAATTGATTCTTAAATTTTTTGATTATACTAAAGTGCGCCTGCTCCCGATACAATCTCTGAAATTTCTTGAGTGATTGCCGCTTGACGAGCACGGTTATAACTTAGTGAAAGTGTGTCCACCATTTCTTTTGCATTATCATTTGCAGATTCCATTGCTGTTCTTCTTGCGCCTTGTTCGGATGCAAAAGATTCAACTACTGCCCCATATATTATCCCACTTATATAATCTGGAACAATCGCATTGAAAACACTCTCTGCTGATGGCTCATACACACATTGTGTTTGTGGTTTCTTTTCTTTTATTGT
>DAMDCT010000026.1:15391-23417 GCA_032091455.1 Oscillospiraceae bacterium
ATTATTTAATGGTAGTATCTTTAATTCAAGTGGCTCTTGACTTAGTGCACTAATAAACTGCGTATAGTAAATATACGCCTCATCTATTTCACCTTTTTTATATAAATTAATAACAATATCTGTAATAGAACTTACCCTAACTAAATCTAAATCTTCTGCAACACCTTGAAACCCTTGAATAAGATTTCCTCTTTTATCATAAAAGTCCGATGCCTTTTTTCCTATTGCAATTACTTTTATATTTTTACCTTCAGCTATTTTTTCTTTCATTGCATTGTTTGCAAGCTTCATAACATTTGAGTTATAACCACCAGCAAGTCCTCTATCTCCTGCAATTACTATGAATAAGCTATTTTTAACATCTCTTGGCTTTGTGTATATAGAAGAAAGTTCTGAATCCATACTTGAAATATCGCATATAGTTTGGTAGAGTGTTGAAAAATATGGAGCAGCACTTTGTGCTCTTTCTTTCGCACGCCTTAGCTTAGATGATGCAACAAGCTCCATTGCCTTTGTAATTTGCCCTGTGCTCTCAATACTTTTTATTCTGCGCTTAATGTCTTTCATTGAGCCGCCAGCCATGGAAACACTCCCTTCATCAGCCTACCACCTAAACCTATCATTATCGGTCAAGGGGGTTTTATAGGCACATATTTTTTATTCCGACAGTTACTTACTTGATAAGAATTGTTTGTTAAAATCTATAAGCGCCTCTTCAATTGCCTTTTTATTATCATCAGTTAAATCTTTTGTTTCTTTTATTGAATCAATAATTTCATTTTTTTGCTCATCAATAAATACAAAAAGTTCTTTTTCATACTCAAAAATATCTTCAACGGCAATATCAGATAAAAAGTTATTTACAACTGCATATATAATTACTACTTGATGTTCAACAGTTATTGGTGAGTTTTGATTTTGCTTTAAGACTTGCACGATACGTTCACCTTGTGCCAAACGTGCCTTTGTATCTTTATCTAAATCAGAACCAAACTGTGAAAACGCTTGTAACTCTTTATACTGTGAATATAAAAGCTTTAATGAACCAGCAACTTTTTTCATTGCCTTAATCTGTGCGTTTCCTCCAACACGAGATACAGAAATACCAGGGTTTACTGCGGGTCTAATACCTGCATTAAACAACTCTGTTTCAAGGAATATCTGACCGTCTGTAATAGATATTACATTGGTTGGAATATATGCTGAAACGTCACTTGCTTGAGTTTCTATGATAGGAAGGGCAGTAAGAGAACCGCCGCCATTTTCTGCATTAAGGTTTGCCGCACGCTCTAATAAACGAGAATGCAAGTAGAAAACGTCACCAGGATAAGCTTCACGTCCAGGTGGTCTTTTAAGAAGCAAAGACAGTGCACGATAAGCAACGGCTTGTTTAGAGAGGTCATCATACACACAAAGAACATCTCTTCCCTTGTAAGTAAAATATTCTCCCATAGCACATCCGCTATATGGTGCAATATATTGAAGTGGTGCAAGCTCAGACGCTGTTGCTGACACAACAATTGTGTAGTCAAGTGCACCATTTTTCTCTAAAGTGTCTACAACCTGTGCAACAGTAGAACGTTTTTGTCCTATTGCAACATATACACAGATTACATTTTTATCTTTTTGGTTAATTATTGTGTCTAATGCAATTGCAGTTTTACCTGTTTGACGGTCACCGATAATAAGCTCACGTTGACCACGCCCAATAGGAATCATAGAGTCAATTGCCTTGATACCTGTTTGAAGTGGGCGATTAACGCTTTTTCTAGCTATAATACCAGGTGCAGGCGTTTCAATTGGTCGAGTTTCATCAGTTATGATTGCACCTTTCCCATCAATAGGTTGTCCAAGTGCATTAACTACCCTACCTAGAAGTGCTTCACCTACTGGGACAGACACAATTTTGCCTGTTCTTTTTACAGGGTCGCCCTCTTTAATATTTTGATCTGAACCCAATAAAACTGCACCAACAAAATCCTGCTCAAGGTTAAGCGCCATGCCGTAAACATCGTCGTTAAACTGTATTAACTCATTTGACATACAATTTTCAAGTCCGTATACTCTTGCGATACCGTCACCAACAGTAACAACTGTTCCTGTGTCGTTTTGCACAACTTTTCCATGATATGATTCTATTTGCTGTTTTATAAGGTTTGTTATTTCTTGTGGTTTAATATCCATTTGAATTTAACACTCCTTTTGAATAATGCACAATATGTGATTTATCGCCAACACATTCCTAGACAATAAATCGAACTTTATAAATAATAATTCTAAATCGTAGTTTGCTTAATATTTTGCCTTAGTTCATCTAACCTTGATTTAATTGTAGCATCAATTTCATTATTATCATATTTAAGTTTAATACCGCCAATAACTGCTTTATCAACAACCAATGACAGCTTAACTTTTTTCCCAGTAAGCTCGTTAAGCCTATTTGTAAGCTTTGAAGCTAATTCATCATCAAGCTCAGTTGCAGTAATAGCAGTAACTTCCATGATACCGCAATAATTATTATAAATGCGTTGGTACTCATCTATAATTTCAAGAATCATTCCAAAACGTTTATTATCTACAAGTACCTTTAAAAAGTTAAATGTATAACTAGATACCCTATTACTAAAGGTATCTTCTAATATTTTATTTTTAATTTCCCTTGATATTACGGGAGTTGCCAACATCTTTGTATATTCAAAATTTTCTGTCAGCACAGTTTTTAAAAATATTAGTTCATCACAAACTTGTGTTTGTACAGAGTGACTTAAAGCGACTTCAAAAAGCGAGTTAGCATATGTTGATTGCACTAATTCTGCCATTTAACATCACCTGCATTTTCTATAAAGTCCTCAACAAGCTTTATATGATCAGCTTTAGTAAGTTCTTTGTTAACTACTTGCTCTGCTGCGCTAAGTGCTATATCTGTAATTTCATTTTTTATTTCATTAACTGCCTTTTTCTTATCTTTTTCAATCTGCTCATTTGCGCGCATTATCAAAGTTGAGGCTTTTTCTTGTGCATCACTCACAATTTCAGTTGAACGTGATTGTGCTTTTACAGTTGCAGTTTTAACAATTTCATTCGCCGTTTCTTTTGCTACTGAAAGTTTTTCTTCATACTCAGATTTAAGGCTAGTTGCCTCTTCATTTTTAGAGTTTGCTTCTTCATATATATCTGATACTTCTTTTTCTCTTTGATCAAGCATTTTTTTAATTGGCTTATATAAAAAACGTTTTAATATAAAATATAATATAAAAAAGTTAATTATAACCATAATCAATGTCCAGTTATCAATGTATAACAAATCTTTAAACTTGTCCATTTGTTTTAAGCTCCTTTTTAAATTGGGCTTTTAAATACCAATAATTATCATAGTGTTTATGCTATCGTTAAACCGTTATACCACAATATAATTATGTGGTATAACGGTATTTTAATTATAGTAATTTAATAAGCGGATTAACAAATAACAAGACTATTGCAATAAGTAATGAATAAATACCTGTTGATTCAGCAACAGCACAACCAACAAACATAGTTTTCATAATTTCACCTTGTGATTCTGGTTGACGAGCGATTGCCTCTACTGATTTACCTACTGCGTAACCCTCACCAATACCAGGGCCTAAGCCTGCGATCATTGCTAAACCAGCACCAATTGCTGATGCTCCTAAAACTATTGCTCTCTCCATATTAAATTCCTCCGTTAATGTTATTTTATACTTTTAACAGGTATATCCTGTTGTAATACCAAAAATGTATTATACCTTATTCATCATGCCTCTACTTCATTTGTCATTGCTACGTTAACCATAGTTAGCATTGAGAAAATAAATGCCTGAATTATCCCTGAAAAGACATCAAAGTAAACTGAAAAAAATGCAGGTATTCCCGCTTGCAAAAATGGGATTCCTATATTAAATATTGCAGCAGATAATGATGCTAATGCACCATATAACAGTGTCGTAATAATCATACCAGCAGTTATATTTCCAAAATGACGAACACTCATTGATACGGGTGTTGCTAGCTGCCCAATTAAATTTAGTGGAAGCATTACAGGTGTTGGGTCAATAAGTCCTTTGAAATGTTTTAAACCATGCGCTTTAATACCACATGCATACATTAAGAAAAATGTCATTAAGGCCCATCCGAGCGTTACATTTATATCAGCTGTAACTGAACGTAAACCTACTAGACTTATTAACGAGCCAAATGATGAGAATATCATAAGTGTTAATATATATGGCGCAAACCCTTTGTTTCTTTCTCCCATTGTTGAAACTACCAGCTTGTCAATACCCATTACAAGTTTTTCAGCAATCTGTTGTGTACGCTTTCTAGGAATTTTTTCAAGCTTGTGGGTTAAACTATGGTTTCATTAATCTCAATTCCGCCAAATATAGGAATCGTAAAAAGAATCTTGGGACCAGTTATACTAACGTCCAAGTTTTTCCCCTCCCTTTTTAAATATAAGTTGATAAAATCCTATTGAAAAATAAGTAAGTTTAGGTGCAAATATCGATATAACCACACACCACGGATTTATATATGGTGATATAAATCCTATTGCCATTATTGTTCCAGTTAGGATGTATCTTGTAAAATAATTAAGTTGCATATATCTTTTTGCAGCACGAGGTGATTTGAAAATTGCCTTCTCCACAATTGTGCCCAATAAAAAGAAGTTTAACATTGTAAAAACGAAACCTAATATGATTCCACCAATTACTGTGAGATTAAAGGTTTTTGTAATTAACGAAATCACTATGCATAAGACATCAATTATCAAAAGCGTTATGACAACTTTTTTTGCTTCTCTAAAAGCTATTTCCATTATCTATTTACCACCTTTTTTGCAATCTGATTTCAAATATGATTTGACAAAGGTGATAAAAGAGGCTACCCCCGATAAAAAGCCTAATAGTATAATTATTAAAACAGCAATATCAGATATACCATATCGATTTCTGAGAAATGTTCCTAATAAAGCACATAATATTATTGGTGTTATAAATGATAACCCTAATTGTGCAATATTTGTAATTCCCTTTGCTAATTCAACAAAACTAATCTTTTTATTCATAAATGCCCCTTAATTTTCAAATAAACAACTTCTTCAGTATACTGCATCATATACAAAAAATCAACTAAAACAACTACATTTTTTGCATTAAAGAGTGTTAAAATAATCACATTGTATAAAATCAGATCCTTCTTTTCCATTTAAATATTATATTACGAATCTCCACCCAAATAAAAACAATATTGTATTAATATCGAACATGCAGCAAGATAAACTGTGGCATCTGTCACAACACTTGGTGTTAACTTTACTTTTTGCCTATAAGTTCCTTCAAGTATAAAGTTTATTTCATTTAACCGATTACCCTGCTCAAAATAATCACCATATGCAAAAATCCCCTCTGTGTCTAAAACAATTTGACAGGTGTTAATATCTCGTGCTAATGACATATTAAGCTCATTTGTAATGCTACTATAATCCTCATTTTCTTCTTTCTCAATACTTTGTTGGTATACTAAATAGGTATTTTTATCATTTATCTTTTGCATGGTTTGAAATCCACCTGCTGATTTCGTATTGGAATTATATATATTACCATTTATCATGACGGATGCCTCGATTGGCTCACCATATCTAAGCATTAAGATGTTCTTTCTCATGGTCATCTGATTACCAAACAAACGTTGTGCAATAAGTGCCGCATTTGCGGTTGTCTGGGTTACTATCTTCAACGATATTGCATGTGCTAAATCTTTTTTTAATCGATTTAACTTATCAAATAATGTATTCCCATCTATTAAGTCACCGCCACCGTTGCTTATACAAACACCAAGACCTAGTATCTTATCATTTGCAAGATGATTATACTGAATGAGCGAACTTATTTCAGCAACTATTATTTGAAGTGATTCTCTATATGTTTTATCCTTTATTGAAATAATTTTCTTATCGAGGGTTTGTCCTTTTAAATTCGTAAGTCCAATAATTAATTTATTTTTTTCAAAAACAATTCCAAATGCTAACTTGTAATTCTCATTTATTTCTAGCAAAATTTTACGTCTGCCTCTAGTATGATTACTTTCTTGTGGCTGAACCCCTTTTTCGTATAATATACCCTTTTGTATCATATCATTTGTTATAATTGTAACAGATGCCTTGGTAAGAGCCATTTTATGTGCAATATCCACTCGGGACTTTGCCCCTTCTTCTCGCAAATAGTTTAAAATCTCAATTTGATTCCTTTTGTTAATGTTAATTTTTGAATGAATAATCATAAAAGCACTCCTTCCTAATAATAAAACTATACCTCATTGCAGGGAATTAAATATTAAATTTTTGTTAATTATTTATTTAATATTAATAAATTATCTGTGTAATCAGTAACAAAGCTTTACTAAATTTAATAAATATAGATATTTAGCCTTGTGACGCCCACAAAAAATAAGTAATTTTTACATATTTAATTCCCATAATAATACTTTATTTTAACAAATTATATTCGTGTTATACCTTTGCTTAAATTATTGTTCATAGTTATTTAATATTTCATATAAAAAACTATACCCTTTTTTCATACTATTATATTGGTTTAAGAATAAGTATCTTCATTTAATCTTGATTCTATGCAAAAAACAATTCCCAGCCATTACAGCTGGGAATTATTTTTTTGCTCTATTCTACACCCATTTTTTTAAAGTAATTAAATGTGCTGTATCTACTTGCACGATTGTATCTTTTTAAATAAATTGGGGTATCAGAATATGATTTTAGCTTATTTACTTTTTCTTCACATGAAAGAATTATTTTAAACCCTAGTTCTTTTAATATTGGTTTGCTTTCCTTGCATATTATACCAAAAGGATACGCAAATAAAATTGGTTTAATCCCTATTTCACGCTCAATTTGCTGTGACAAGCCTCCAACGTCTTTTTCTAATGCAACATTGTACTGTTCTTCGCTCTCCCCTCTTTTAATCTTAGTACCAAAACGTTTGCAACTTTGATCACCATGCATGTCATATGAATGATTTTGTATTTCAAAGACTCCACTTTGTTGCATTTCTCTTAATTGATTCCAGCTAAGATGTGAATAATTAATATGTTTTCCCTGTTCTTCTTTAGAAAAAACATCTGTGTGTTTTCCTATTATTGCTACAACGGCCTTCATATCATACTTTTTCAGTAATGGATAGGCATATTCATGTACGCTTTCATAACCATCATCAAAAGTGATCAAAATTGGCTTTTCAGGTAATGGTGTTCCCTGTTCAATAAACTCAAGTAACTCTGTTGTACTTATTGTTTGATAACCACTTTTCTGAATGTATTTTAAATCTTCTTCAAACTGTGTAGGAGATATAACATAATCTCCAAGCCTTGCAGTATCTTTTAGTATGTGATGATACATTGCAACTGGCAATTTAACCGTAGTATCTTCAACTTTCTTTGAATCAGCCTTAAGACTTTGTGGAGTTGCAAACTGCACTATACAGGTAATCAATACAGCTAATATTACTAGCTGTGTTAAAAGCTTTTTAATATTTATTTTAATAATCATATATCCTACCCTCAATCATATTTACTGTTATAACTATATGCATCAGATTTATAATATATAATTAATAATAATTTTTCTGAACACCAGTACAAGTTGTGATAGTTGTTAATTATTGTCCCATAATTCCTTAGGAATAGTAATTGGAGCAGTTAATGTGTCAACAATTTCTCTAAATATAGGTGACGCATCTTGGTTACCACTTCTTGCATCTTCCGCCAATACAACTATTACATACTTAGGTTTATCAGCTGGGTAAAAGCCAGCAAACCAACCATGTAGAAGTTCTTCTTTCCCCTTCATTTGTCCCGTCTGCGCGGTACCAGTCTTTCCACCAGCCGTTGTATTATATGGTTTTGCATTTTGTCCACTTATATCCATTACATTATGAACCATGTATTCTTTTAATGTTTTGGCAATATTCTTATCCATTGCTCTTACAGGGAA
>DAMDCT010000026.1:23427-28552 GCA_032091455.1 Oscillospiraceae bacterium
TTTCATGTGCTTTTTTATTTATTATTTTTCCATTATTAGTAGTCCCCTCAACAAGCATTGCTGGCATTGTGTTCCCCTCGTTTACAATTGCGGCCACCATTTGTGCCACCTGTACAGGAGTTGCTGTCAGTGTTCCTTGTCCAAACGACATGTTTGCAACCGATGCAGGGCTGTGAAGTTCATCAACAGTTGGTAAATGACCACTCACCGTTTTTAGTCCATTTGCAAATTCAATTTGCTTTCCAAATGATAAGTCACTTGCCATATTTATGAACCCATCCTTTGTTATTAGTGTCGAAAGATTTATAAAATACGGATTACAAGAAACTGCCATTGCACCTTTCATATTTAACTTTCCATGTCCATTTTTTTCATGACAGCCAAAAGTAACATCACCTATTTTTGTCTCTCCATTACAATAGAATGTAGTTTCTGGGCTAATTCCTTGTGATAAAGCGGTTGCCGCAGTTACCAACTTAAATGTTGAACCAACAGTATATGCACTAAAGGCACGATTAAGCAAAGGCGAGTTAACATTATCTTTAATCGCAGCACTTAGGTTTTGAGTATTATATGATGGAAAACTAGCAATAGCTTTTAATTTACCCGTTGATGGATCCATAACAACTATTGCACCTTTTTTTAAATGTCTTGCACCTGATTCCTCACATATTTTCTGTATTCGTTTATCAATAGTTAGCACTACTCCATCATCTCGTATTGGTGCAAGGCTAGCTACAGGATCTGCCCCTAAAAGTGGATTTCCTCTGCCATCAAGCCTATATGATATTTTTGAGCTTTGCGAATCTTTTGATAACATATCATTAAAAGCCTTTTCTACACCTGTAATACCACTATTATTTGATGTATCGATATATCCAATCACATGTTGTGCTAGTTGTTCTTTTTCATACCTTTTTGGTATTGAAAACACCTCTACTTGCTTAATATTAACTTTTGGCAATGCACATTCAGTGATAAATGGTTTCCCCTTTTGAATAATTTCTGATATGTTACTTTTTTGCTTTAAAACTGAACTTTCTTTTATATCCATCATATTTTGTGGGCATGGAAGAATTGAAGCAATATATTTACGCT
The DNA here is from genome assembly GCA_032091455.1 of Oscillospiraceae bacterium. Lineage (GTDB taxonomy): Bacteria > Bacillota > Clostridia > Oscillospirales > Ruminococcaceae > Paludihabitans. Next base: position 24,526 of record DAMDCT010000026.1, read on the forward strand.
CAACATCAACTAGAGGTCGTAAATTACAATCATATATTTGTCCTCTAGTTTGATTAAAAGAAATTGAATACGATGATTGCTGTGTGCCAACATTTAATAAGTCTTGATCTAGACATAACGACCCAACACGCATATATAATAAGCTAAACATTAAAAGAAAACCACAAAAAACAACAATAGGTTTATTTTTCATATATTTTTTCCTTTCACTCCATACAAATTGAGGTTTTTATGATTTATTATATCTATATTAATTCCAATGATTTGCACCATAAAACACAAAAGCATTATTTTTAAGATTAATTTATTTTTCTGCGTTGACATAATTCATAATTAATAATTCATTCTTAACTATAGTGTTGTAGCTTTTTTAGAAATTATTACAAAAAATCTTTTTGCTATTGAAATTACTATTTAAAAATGGCACAATAGAATATATCTAAATTTTTTTAACAACTATTCGAATAGGGATTTGATGTTAATTCCACATAAAATAAACAGGAGGTACGTATGAAAAATGAGTTAGTGTTGGTATTGGACTTTGGTGGACAATATAATCAGCTTATTGCTAGACGCGTTAGAGAGTGCAATGTATATTGTGAGGTTCATTCATACAAAATTTCAATAGATGAAATTAAAAATCTAAATCCTATGGGTATTATATTTACAGGAGGTCCAAATAGCGTTTATCTTGAAAATGCACCACTTGTAGAAAAAGAACTATTCAATCTTGGAATCCCTGTACTTGGAATTTGCTATGGCGTGCAACTTATGGCACATGTTTTGGATGGAAAAGTTACTACTCCAGTTACAAGAGAATATGGCAAAACTGAAACTACATTTAATAACGACTGCTTATTATTCAAGGGGCTTCCTCATGAAGCTACAACATGGATGAGCCATACAGACTACATTGAAGTTACACCAGAAGGATTTACGGTAACTGCTCATACAGAAGCTTGTCCTTGTGCTGCAATGGAAAATCGTGAGAAAAAGCTATACGGTATGCAATATCATCCTGAGGTTTTGCACACAGATAACGGCATTCAAATGTTACACAATTTCTTATATGAAGTTTGTAACTGCAAAGGCGATTGGACAATGGGCGACTATAAGAAAACTGCTATTGCAAGCATAAAAGATAGGGTTAAAGATGGTAAAGTACTTCTTGCACTATCAGGTGGTGTTGATTCATCTGTATTAGCCGCTTTATTAGCAGAAGCTATTGGCAATCAATTAACTTGTATATTCGTTGATCATGGTCTAATGCGTAAAAATGAAGGTGATGAAGTTGAACTTGCATTTAAAGATTGGAATATTAACTTTGTTCGTATAAATGCCAAAGATAGATTTTTATCAAGACTTGCAGGCGTTGAAGACCCTGAAACTAAACGTAAAATTATTGGCGAAGAATTTATTCGAGTATTTGAAGAAGAAGCAAAGAAAATTGGTACAGTTGATTTCCTTGCACAAGGAACAATTTACCCTGATGTAATTGAATCTGGTGCTGGTGATGCTGCGGTTATAAAAAGTCACCATAATGTTGGCGGACTTCCCGATTGTGTTGACTTTAAGGAACTTATTGAACCACTTAGACTTTTATTTAAAGATGAAGTTAGAACTCTAGGATTAGAACTTGGTCTATTGGATTGTCTTGTATGGCGTCAACCTTTCCCTGGTCCTGGTCTTGCTATTCGTATTATCGGTGATATAACAGAAGAAAAAATCGATATTTTACAAGATGCTGACTGGATTTTCAGAGAAGAGATTGCATTAGCTAAAATGGATAGACAAATTCATCAATACTTTGCTGTTCTTACATCTATGCGTTCAGTTGGAGTTATGGGAGATGAGAGAACTTATGACTTTACACTTGCATTACGTGGAGTTACAACAACAGACTTTATGACAGCAGATTTTGCAAGAATACCATATGACTTGCTTGCAAAGATTTCAAGCAGAATTGTAAATGAAGTTAAATGTATTAACCGAATAGTGTACGATATAACAACAAAGCCACCATCCACAATCGAGTGGGAATAGTGGCAAACCGCCACAGGCAGTAAAAAGCACACCAAAACCTTAAAGGTTTTGGTGTGCTTTTTTGTGTTGCTAGAATTTTGATAACAGAATTTATTTTGGGGTAGGTAAACTGATAGCTAATCAAAAAATTTCCCCTTGAAAATATTCTCATTTTCAAGTTTCTTTGCTGTCATCCTAAATATAACACAACCATCTGGACAGACAATATCTTTGCTATATTTACTGCTCCCACCAATATTCTCTAAATCTCCACCACTTCTGACAGCTTCCATAACCGGAAACATCATCATCATTACTTTTGAACAAATACCCTGCCCATCTGAATTTACAGGACAGCCATAGGTGCAGGTATATTTGTCCCCAACTTCCTCACCGTTTCGGCAATAGTGTTCTGTGTGGTCACTGCGAAGAAAACCTATTACCTCGATTTCCCATTCATACTCCTCATCGTACCATTTTTTCATAATAAATCTCCTTTAATTTGTTTCTTAAACGAACAAGCCCAAATCTTATTCCTACCTCTAATTCATTTTCTATTCATAGTAATATTCCCGTTTCAGCTCTCCTTTTAGGAGAGCTTTTTCTTTTATTCCTATATATTCTCGCCCATCCATAACCCTATTACATCTATTATAGATAAAATTTTACATAATTACAATGCCTTTTTCCATTTGCAAAACTCCTTTTTGTATGCTACAATAATACTCGTTATATATCATAATTGAAAGAAGGAATTTTCAATGCCTCAATTTGCTATGCCGTCATGGCTACACATCACTTTAGCAATATTATTTACTGCATATTTTCTTTATCGATTTATTAAAGACCGATATATTTATGAAATTTTATTTGTTGTTTGGGTTCCCTCAACACTGCTTGTTTATATAAGTAAGGATCCTACATTTATCAGATGGCTTGGGATTTTTCAAATGGTTTTATTCATTCTTGTTATTTTCTTTATGTTTAGAAAAAGAGGTGCAAGACGTGAAAAAACTTTGAGCATACTTGCAAAAATGGCAGCTGATAAATTACCTGATGAGGAAGTTGTTGAAACAAAAGATGCAACTATTAATAATAATGATTCATCAAATTTAAAATAATATAAAGGGTAGGCATTATGTCTACCCTTTATTGAATAAATCTATACTATAAACACTCACATTCCATTAATTATAGCTGGAGGATTATTATGAAACTTGTTGTACTGGATAGTTATGCCGCGGTATCAAATGATTTATCACTTGATTGCTTAAATGAATTTAGCAATGATATTACTGTATATGATCGAACTAAACCCGAGGATACTGTTTCTCGTATTGGCGATGCTGAAATTATTATTGTAAATAAAACCGTACTAAATAAAAAGGTTCTTGAACAATGTCCAAATGTAAAGTATATTGGTCTATTTGCAACAGGATATAATATTATTGATATTGATTATGCAAGAGAACGGGGCATTGTAGTTTCTAATGCACCTGCGTATTCAACAAATGGTGTTGCACAGCTTACTTTTGCACTTATAATGCATTTTTACAACCTTGTCGCAAAGCACAATGATGAAGTGCACAATGGAGCATGGCAAAATTGCAAAGACTTTTGTTTTTATGACAGGAGCATTTCCGAACTTAATGGCAAAACTATTGGACTTATTGGTTTTGGAAGCATAGGAAAAGCAGTTGCAAATATTGCAAAAGCATTTGGTATGAATGTGCTTGTTTTTTCAAGGACTAAGTATAAAGAATATGAAAATGATACATTAAAGTTTGTTGATTTTAATACGCTACTTAAAGAAAGTGATATTGTATCAGTTCATTGCCCATTGTTTGCTGAAACTACAAAACTAATTAACAAACAAGCAATTGACAAAATGAAACCCAGTGCAATCCTTATTAACACAGCAAGAGGAGGAGTTATAGATGAGCAAGCAGTTGCTGATGCGTTAAATAATAATAGAATAGCAGGTGCTGGAGTTGATGTAGTCACT